>CABPCX010000302.1 GCA_902406135.1 uncultured Eubacteriales bacterium | reverse complement strand
AGCCAAAGCTTCTTTTAAAACATCTTCGCTTCTGTTTGAGGCTACTATTTTTTCTATTCCGTATCTGTTTCTGAGGGCCTTGCAAAGGGAGCCTCCGATAAGGCCAAGACCAACAATGCCGGCTTTTTTATACATCAGAATTTCCTCCCAACAAGAGATATGTATGGACGAAGGTCAGATGTGAGCTTTTTAAAGTCTTCAGGATTAAGACTTTGAGCTCCATCGGAAAGAGCCTTTTCAGGGCAGGGATGTACTTCTATCATAAGTCCGTCTGCTCCGACAGCTACAGCAGCCTTGCTTAAAGGTTCAATATAAGCTCTTACGCCTGAAGCGTGGCTGGGGTCTACGATTATGGGAAGATGGGACTTATTCTTTATAACGGGCACTGCGCTTATATCAAGGGTATTTCTTGTGCTTGTTTCAAATGTTCTTATACCTCTTTCACAGAGGATAACATCTTCGTTTCCTTCGCTCATTATATATTCTGCCGCATTGAGCCATTCATCTATGGTTGCCGCAAGACCTCTCTTGAGCATAACAGGCTTGCGAATTTTTCCGGCTTCCTTAAGAAGCTCGAAGTTCTGCATATTTCTTGCACCTATCTGAATTATATCAACATAGTTTACAGCGGCTTCAAGGGCATGTTCGCTTGTAACTTCAGTTATTATTTTAAGTCCTGTAGCTTCTCTTGCTTCAGCCATATATTTAAGGCCTTCTACCTCAAGTCCCTGGAAAGAGTAGGGAGAAGTACGGGGTTTGTAAGCACCGCCCCTTAAAATCTGTGCGCCGCCGTTTTTTGCGGCAATGGCTGTTTCAATAAGCTGGTCGTGGCTTTCTACAGCGCAGGGGCCGGCCATTATAACAAAGTTGTCACCGCCGATTTTAACGCCGTCCACATCAATAACTGTGGGTTCTGTCTTGAATTTTTTATTGGCGAGTTTATAAGTCTCACTTACCTGAATGACTCTGTCGACATCAGGAAGAAGCTCGGGATTTTTCTCCAAAAGCTTCATTTTATCTCCAACTACACCGATAAGAGTAGTATTTTCACCCCTTGAAAGGTGGGCTGTAAGGCCGAGGTCTTCGATGGTATTTATTACATTTCTGAGATTATACTCAGAAAACTTCTGTTTCATTACTATAATCAATGTGCTCTCCTCCATTTCTGAATATATTGAATTAAGTAATATGATAGCTCAATTATGGAATAAAATCAACAATTATTTTCGGAATGCAAAGTGCTAAAGTGAGAAAAATGTCATTTTAAAAATAAGCCTTTGGGGAATTAAACGGGGAATACATAAATACTATTAATTTAGAACGGAGGATAAGCCATGATAAAAGAAGATGTACTTAACTGTTTTGGGGAAAGAATAAGAAATCTTCTCCTAAATGAAGACTGGAAAGATATAAACGAAATAAGGATAAGGACAGGCAGGGCTCTTATACTCAGACGCAGTGCCGAAGAAATATTTATTGACAGCACAGGAAAGAAAACTTCCGACTTAAAAAGGGCTTTCAGAGCCGAAAAGACTGATATAGAAGAAATAATGAATATGATAAGTGACTATTCTCTTTATGCCTTCAGCAGTCAGCTGAAGGAAGGTTTTATCACAGTGCCCGGAGGCCATAGAGCGGCAGTTGCAGGTACTGTAGTTTTAGACAAACATGAAATATCAACCATAAAAAATATATCTTCGGTCTCTCTGAGAATAGCATCTGAAAAAAAGGGATGCGCAGCTCAGCTTGTAAAAAAGCTGTTTGATAACGGGTTAAAAAATACGCTTATAGTGTCACCGGTATGCGGAGGGAAGACAACCATTTTGAGGGATATTTTAAGAATTTTGAGTGACGGAGGAAAAACGGTTGGAATATCGGATGAAAGAGGAGAGATAGCCGCCTGCTATATGGGCATACCACAGCTGGATGTAGGGGAAAGAACAGACGTTTTAGACTGCTGTCCCAAGGCTGAGGGAATGTCAATGCTCATAAGAACCATGTCTCCGGATATTGTAGCGGCCGATGAAATAGGAACAAAAGAAGATATGGCAGCTATAAGACAGGCTGGACTTTGCGGCTCATCAGTCATATGTACTGCCCATGGGGACGATATGGAAAGCATAAAAAAGAGATTTGTTGGTACGGATATGTTTGAAAGATATGTATTTTTGGAGGGAAGAACCTGCCCCGGAAAAGTAAAGGCTTTATATGACGCAGGAGGTGAGCGTTTATGGTAGTTAAAGTGATAGGTTCTGTCATAGTGTTTCTTTCATGTACAGCCGCGGGACTGTTTTTAGCTTCGAAGGACAAGTTCAGAGCGGACGAGCTCAGAGAGATGAAAAGGGGGCTTATACTT
>CABPCX010000301.1 GCA_902406135.1 uncultured Eubacteriales bacterium | reverse complement strand
ATATACGGGCTCAGTGCTTATCATATCCCATGACAGATACTTCCTTGACAGGACCGTTACCAAAATAATCGACATAGAAAATAAAAAGTCGACGGTATATAACGGCAACTATTCATTTTTCATAAACCAGAAAGAAGCTGTGAGGGCTTCTCTCTTGAAACAGTATGCCGACCAGCAGAAGGAAATAAAGCATCAGGAAGAAGTTATCAAAACTCTCCGCCAGTTTAACAGGGAAAAATCCATCAAGCGTGCCGAAAGCCGTGAGAAAGCCCTTGAAAAAATGGATAAAATCGAACGTCCTGAAAATCTTCCCGAAAAGATGCATTTCCGTCTTTCTCCCAGAATACAAAGCGGAAATGATGTACTCTCCGTTGAGAACATATCCATGGCCTTTGGAGACAACGAGCTGTTTTCAAATGTTTCCTTTGAAATAAAAAGAGGACAGAAAGCAGCCCTTATAGGACCCAATGGCATCAGAAAGAGTACTCTGTTTAAAATAATCCTTGGAGAGCTTAGCCCCGTATCGGGAAAGGCGTCCCTTGGCGTTAATGTTTTCCCCGGTTACTATGACCAGGAACATCACGAACTTGACGACAGGAATACTATATTTGACGAGATACACAATGCCTATCCCAATATGACAAACGGAGAAATAAGAAATGTTCTTGCGGCCTTTGTATTTACGGGAGACGATGTTTTCAAGACTATAGGCTCCCTTTCGGGCGGCGAGAAGGGCAGAGTTTCTCTTGCAAAAATAATGCTTTCAAAATCTAATTTCCTCATTTTGGACGAGCCTACAAACCACTTGGATATGTACTCCAAGGAAATTTTGGAGGACGCCATAAACAGCTATGAGGGTACGGTGCTTTATATTTCCCATGACCGATACTTTATAGATAAAACGGCGGAAATAACCTTTGACCTTTCAAAGACAGGCGTAACAAAATATCTTGGAAACTATACTTACTGTATGGAGAAAAAAGACGAAAAGGAACGCATAGCGAAACTTGAAGCGGCAGAAAAGCCTGCGGCAAAAAAGGAACAGGTTATTTCGGATTCAAAGGCCGACTGGCTTCTTCAGAAAGAGGAGCAGGCTAAGGCAAGGAAAAAAGCCAACGAAATTAAAAAGGTGGAAACCGAAATAGAAAAAGCCGAAAACAGGATAAAAGAGCTTGATGAGCTTATGTTTGACCCTGAAATAAGTGCAGACTCCATGAAACTAAGTGAGCTTTATGAGGAAAAAAGCTCGCTTGAGGAAAAACTTGAAGAGCTTTATGAAAAATGGGAAGAAATACAATAAAATACTTTAAGCCAATAACCAAAAAGGGGGTCGAATATTCGACACCCTAAAATGGCAATACGCCCTGATTACTGTATAAAATTTTTCAGACAGTTGAACGCATCAAAGAATCTTACTTATTTGCAAGATATTCGTTGATATCAGCAAGTACTTTATCGCAGTCCATACCGTGTACTGCACAAGCCTCATCAAGAGTTTCGCCTGCAGATGAAGGGCAACCTACACAGTGCATACCTGACTGCATAAGAATAACGCCGATTCCTCTGTCAAGAACGAGCATATCTCCTATAAGCATATCTTTTGTTACTTTCTTTTCCATTATGGATTCCTCCTTATATTAAGAACAGTTTAGAGTCCGTTTAAAACGTTACACTATATTATAAACCAATATACAGAATATTACAAACCATTTTTACTTCCAATTATATATTTTATACTAAAAGGAGCCATATTATGCTTATTGATATAACAAGAAAACTGGAAAAAGGTATTTATGTATATCCGGGAGACCCTGAGTTTTGTTCAAAAAAAATATGCTCTACGGAAAACGGCGATATATGCACCGTAACCGAATTTTCCCTTGGAACCCATACCGGCACCCACATCGACGCTCCTGCCCACTTCATAGACGGAGGGCGCACCATCGACACATATACCCTTGATGATTTATGCGGAAAGGCCCTTGTAATAGAAAGTCCCGAATATGAAATAACTCCGGAAATAATAGGCAGTGTGGAAGAAGGAATTATTCTTCTTTTTAAAACTCCCTGCTCGGCCTTTGATGACATACAGCCCGCAGGAAAAAACGCTTATCTTTCAGATGATGCGGCCAAATATATAATTTCCAAAAAAATAAGGCTTATCGGCATTGACTGTCTGAGTGCAGATAATGCAAATAATCCTTCATTTCCCGTCCATATGTCACTTTTAGGCGCAGGAATACCCATACTTGAAAATATAGACCTTTCAAAGGTATCTCCCGGCCTGTATAACCTTTATTGTTTTCCGTTAAAAATAACCGGAGCGGAAGCCGCCCCGGTCAGAGCCGCCATTGAGTTTA
>CABPCX010000300.1 GCA_902406135.1 uncultured Eubacteriales bacterium | reverse complement strand
AGGTGCTTAAGATAAGATACAGCGAAATAATTTCAAATGACTATATTAAATATGTGCAGATTTTTAAAAACTGCGGACCAGATGCGGGAGCTTCCATAATGCATTCACACTGGCAGATAATAGGTGTTCCCATAATTCCCAGTGAGCAGATGAATATCGCCGAAAGCATAAGCAGGCACAAAAAGGAAAGCGGAAAATGCATATTATGTTCCATACTGAAGCATGAAATGGAAAATAAGACAAGGGTGGTCATGGAAAATGACAGCTTTATAGCCGCTGCACCCTATGCGTCTAAAATGTCATATGAGTGCGACATAATACCCAAAGCGCATATATCAAGATTTTCCGAATTTGATGATGAAAAGCTTATGCAGCTGGCGGAAATGATAAAAAATATTTTATCAGCCGTTAAGACCTTGAGAAAGGGAGTGTGCTATAATTTGTGTTTTGAAGATACTCCAAAGGGTAAGGACGGACACTGGTTTATGAGGATACTTCCGAGAATGGGCAATCTTGCGGGATTTGAATACGGAACAGCCAGTTATATAAATCCTGTTTTACCGGAAGACGCCGCGCTTTATATGAGAAAAATAATTTCTGAAAATAACAGAGGATAGAAAAATGGCAAAAGAAACGAAATTATATGAAGTTGAAAAACCGGCCGAAAGAGTAATACTTGTTGCCGTAGATGAAGACGGCAGTATGAAAGATGACTTTCTTAATGAACTTGAGGAGCTGGCTCAGACGGCAGGCGCCGTTACTGTCGGCAGACTTATTCAGAGAAGGGAAAAAAGACATCCCGGCCACTATATAGGAAAGGGAAAGGCTGAAGAATTAAGACTTATGATAGCCGCCCTTGACGCAGACGGAATAATAACGGACGATGAGCTGACGCCTGCGCAGATGAGAAATCTGGAGGATATGCTTGATACAAAGGTAATGGACAGGACCATGGTCATACTGGACATATTTGCCGCCAGAGCCCTTTCAAATGAAGGTAAGATACAGGTTGAGCTTGCTCAGCTGAAATACAGGCTTACGAGGCTTTCGGGCCAGGGAACATCGCTTTCACGTCTTGGCGGTGGTATAGGAACAAGGGGCCCTGGTGAGAAAAAGCTTGAAACCGACAGAAGATATATAAAAGAGAGAATAGCTGAACTTGAAAGCAGTCTTAGAGATATTGAAACCCATAGAGAGCTTCTCAGAAGCGGAAGAGGCAAAAAAGGCGTTATAAATGTTTCTCTGGTGGGCTACACCAATGCCGGAAAATCTACACTGCTTAATAAACTTACTGATGCGGGAGTTTTGGCAGAGGATAAGCTTTTCGCAACCCTTGACACTACCGCAAGGAATCTTAAACTTCCGGGAGGTACTTCCATAATACTTACGGACACCGTAGGTTTTATAAGAAAACTTCCCCATCATCTTATAAGAGCTTTCAGAGCTACTCTTGAGGAAATGAAGTATGCGGATATACTTATCCATGTTGTAGATGCTTCAAATCCTGACAGAGCCCAGCAGATGAGTACGGTTTATTCTACTTTAAAGGACCTGGGCTGTGAAAAAACTCCTGTTATTACAGCCTTCAATAAGATGGACAGAGACGTGGAACTTCCTCTTCCTCCGGATACATCAGCCAGACAGACTGTGAAAATTTCAGCTTTGGACGGCAAGGGAACAGAGGAGCTTGCATTAGCTGTTGAAACCCTTATAAAGAGCTTTAAGAAACATATCAAGGTTGTTGTACCATACTCGGAAGGAAAACTTATGGCTATGGTATATTCAAGATGCGAGATAATAAATGAAGAGCACCGTGAAGACGGGATATGTGCGGATTTATATGCCGACAGTGAGATGGAGAACCGTCTTGAGCAGTATACAGTGCTTAAAGAGCTGTAAAATTATAAGTAATAAGTGATAAAGAGTTTTAATAATGATGTCTGACTATTCGAATTTTATCGACATACTTTTTAGATAATTTTATTAAAACACCTGTAAAGAGGGCATTTTTGCCCTCTTTTTTTAATTTGTGCAATTTGTTTTAATGTCGGTTTTGTCGATATAATGTCGAGGGAATAGGTATTGTTATTTGTACATGACTGTTTAATAATATAATGGTAATTAAGGGAGGGTAGAGAATGAAAGCAACAACAGTTTTAATAGGCGAGGTTTCCGAACGGCCGTTTAACAGCTACTATCTTCTGGAAAGCCAAACAGATAAGGGGAAAATTTACGGAATAATGGTATCCAACAAAAATGACGAATGCTGTATTCCGGGGCTTTTTGAAGATTATGAGAAAGCGAAAAGATTTGCGGCCAAAATGATGGAAAACAACGTCTGTCCGCTTCATCTTATCAATATAGCGGATGACTATTTTTGCGG
>CABPCX010000299.1 GCA_902406135.1 uncultured Eubacteriales bacterium | reverse complement strand
TTTGACTTGGGTTTAATTTTTATCATCAACTGTTCAGTTTTCAAGGATCATTTCTTTTTTTCTTTTTGCTGTTCTCGGTGACAGCTTGATTATAATACACCATTTAACACCGTATGTCAACACTTTTTTAAAACTTTTTCCAACTTTTTTTAAATACCCTTAACAATTCGGCTTTTTAGACAAAATATTATGTTCTGCCTCATATATCTGAACCGATAAAAGAGCCCAGTCATTATAGGTAATACCCTCTGCAAAGCCCGTTTCTGTCAGGTTTCTTAAAGCTCGCAGTGCTTCATCGGATGAAGCGTTTCCGTTTTTCCAGTTTTTGTATATTGTTAATATTTTTGTCTCAATACTTCTGGAAATTTCATTTTCCGTTAAATATATATCATTTTCTACAAAGCCTTTTACGATGGCAATTTTAGCTTTTTCCACCATTTCGGGCTTTCCTTCAATCATTAAGTCCGATGAGTTGAGATATATGCTGACGTTTTCTGCCGCCACATAAAACTCCCTGTCGGATACATAATCAAAAAGTTCCTTCATTATTCCGTTTATCATTTTTACCGGCACGGAATAAAACTTTGAGGGCACCTTCTTCATTGCTTTCATATCTGACTTTTTAAGCGCCATTATTATTTCGTCCATAACGTATATATTTCCCCTTCCTGCCACATCAGCAGGTATGCTCTCGGCCGTTATGTGCTTAAGCATTCTTTTTATTCGTATAACCGGAGTACATACAAGTATTACAGCCATGGTACAGCCAAGCATCAATGAATATCTGTAGCCCTTTAAAAGCCATCTTAAAAATTTGGCTTCTTCCTCTCTTTTAACATCGGTAATAAAAGCTCCCATGGCGCCTACGGTGGGAGGTATACCGATTACACATACTGCATACAAAAAGCTTGTCATAGCCTTGGTAAATGACTGCTCAGGTATATAGTCTCTGAAAATATTGAACATCCAAGGAAAAGCCTTTGCAAGAAGGCAGTATACCCAGACAAAGGATAAAACGAGCATCAAATAAAACCAAATCTTATTCTTGTCGGGAAGTTTACCGAAAAATATATCAGTAGCCCACCCAAAAATAGTGAGCACTATTTTTATAAAAAATCTTATTAAAAGAAGAAATATGAAGTCCAGCAGAAGCACCAGAGTCATAATTTCACCTCCCAACAAAAAGAAACCCTACTACATATAATATTATACATTTAATATGTCTTAAAATTCAATATGTTATCCTATTCTTAATTTCGACCGCAGTAAAGCAGATATTATATCACACAGCAGTACTTTTATGCAAAATTATATTTAAAACCGCCACATTTTAATACTTCTTGAATTTAACATAAATACTGACAGCCATTTTCCATCTGTATTGTAAATTCGATTGCATAAAAGAGCAAAACAGGTTAAAATGGAAAATGGTTACAAACATATGAATAAATAAAAAGGGGTAGTTACTATGAAATCAAACTATATAGCAGCAGGAATGCTTACTATATGTATGATGGCTCAGTCATTTCCGGTTCTTGCCGCAGACAGCCAGTCAGTATCCATCGACAGCTTTACAGATGCCTGTATTATCCAGGGCCACTGGGCATTAAAGGATATCAATACAGCCCTCGAACACAAGGGCATAAGCGGATATACCGACGGAAGTTTCAAGCCAAACGGAAAAATAACCACAGCCGAATTATTATCCATGATTCTTAACACAAGCGGAAAAGGCATAACAGGAGAAGGCGTATGGCCTGTAAATGTTATGAATACAGCCTATGACCTTGGCATAATAACACCTGAGGAAATACCCGCATCAGAAGCCGATACAGCCCTTGTCAGAGAAAAAATGGCTATGATACTTGTAAGGTCAGCCGTAGTGCTTAACGGCGAAGAAACCGAAAATATAGAGCAAGTAAACAGAAATCTCATTTTTGACATAGATGAAGCAGACCCCAAGTACCAGGATTTTATTATGGATGCCTATAGTCTTGGACTTCTTGCGGGTACCGATTCAGGTTTTCAGCCTAAGGGCTCAACGACACGTGCCGAAGCCTGTGCCATAACAAACCGACTTATGAACTATGTTCCCAGGGTAGACAACATCAATACCAATACGGCTCCATCCGAAGGACTTGTTTATGACTATCTTCCCGATTACAGCAATGTAGGCCTTTCGGGTGAAGTATATCCCGCAGAAGGAATGATAGGTCCTGACGGAAAAGTAATAACAAGGGACCCCGTAACAGGCGTCTTAGGCTTTGGAAACGGCCAGACAGGCGGTATATATCTTGGAATAACACCTCCAAACCGTGACCCCGAAAAATATGCTATCCACGTAGGAAGCACAGCCTATGACACATACGACGGTATGGACGGCG
>CABPCX010000298.1 GCA_902406135.1 uncultured Eubacteriales bacterium | reverse complement strand
TGTTGCTCAGGTACTTAAAAAAAATATTTTATAATAGTGTTGCGGAATTAAGGTATTCTTTACAGATTTATGAGTTAGGGCATCAATTAAATTCTGCTTACCTTATTTTTATAGGAGCGTTAAATGCTTCTTATATGTATTATTTGCTTCATGAATATGATAAGGCTTTACCTTATATACAAGAAGCTGAATTTATAATGAAGCAGAATGAATATTATAATCAAGGAAATGTATATGCTATTTATGGGATGATTGAGTTTGCAAAAGGCAATCGGGAGCAGGCCGTAGAATATTATAAAAAGGGATTGTCTTTAAATGATATTAATCAGACCTCCTATAAGGTATTGTTGTTGAATGAATATGCCAAAGCCCTGGCGGAAGAAGGGAGAAACAAGGAAGCTATAGATTTGCTCTTTCAGGCTTTATCGTTTACTAAGGAGGAAAATTGTGAAATTCATCGTAATAAAGTGATAACCACTTTATCGGCTTGTTATGAGAATATGGGTCAATATGTGGAGGCATTGACCTGGCAACGTAAGCTTCAGCAGGAAACTGATAGTATTTTTAATACTGATAAAGAAAAAGTCTTGAGTGAACTTCGTATTAAATATGATACGGAGCATCAGGCAAATGAGATTAAAAAGGGTAAGCTGGCTTTGCTGCAAAAGGAAAAGAAGGAGCAGGCTTTAATGGGTACTTTGGTCATTATTTTGCTGGTAGTGTTTGCTTTGTGGTATCGTTATAAACGGCAAAATCAGTTGTATACCCGTATCGTTTGTCAGCATCAGGAAGCTATTCGAAAAGAACAGCAGTTAAGAGAAGTCATTACTTCACTGCGAGCACAACAGGAGAGTGTTTCTGCATCGTCTCCAATGAGTGAAAAATACGCTGCTTCTTCACTGACAAATGAGAAGAAGAATTCATTGTTTCAGCGTCTGGAAAAGCTTATGCAGGAAGATGCGGTGTATAAAGAGAATTTTTTGACGAAGGAACGGGTGGCTGATTTATTAGGTACTAACCGGACTTATTTGTCACAAGTCATCAATGAACAAACTCAACAGAATTTTACTCAATATATCAATAATTATCGAATTAATGAAGCTATTCGCTTATTGAGTGATCCGGAAACAGATCTTCCCCTTAAGGCTGTAGCGGCAGAAGTCGGGTTTAATTCAATGAGTACGTTTTACAAAATATTCCAGAACACGGTAGGAGTTCCTCCCAAGCAATACCGTAACAAGGTAATGTCTATGCATAAGAATGCATGATACTGCCTTTTTATAACAAAATGTTGTCCTAATGTAACAATTGTCGAACTTGGATACGTCTTTATTGTTAAAGTTATATCTTTTTTTTACATTTTTGCAATGAGAGAATCGTAAAAATGTCTGAGGACATAAGTCTATAACCTCTAAAAAAGATGTAAGTATGGAAAAAAACGTATTGCACGACATTCGGCTCAAAATGGAATTTTTGCTACTGTGTGCTATGTTGGTCTTGTCTGTCTCTCCAGCTTATGCTCAGAGAAACCGTACCATTCATGGCATTGTAGTAGATGAAAACAAGGAACCACTTCCTGCAGCTCATGTCAAACAGGTGAATGATGACCCTAAAGGATCAATTGCAGCGGTCATTACGGATATACAAGGGCATTTCACTTTGACACTTCCGTATGGCACGAAGGAAATTGAGGCTTCTTATTTGGGATATACATCTCAACGCATTAAGCTGACGGCAACTAATGATTATTACATTGCTCTTCAACCTTCTACAGAACTGCTTGACGAGGTAGTAGTGACAGGTTATCAGACTATTTCAAAAGAGCGTGCCACAGGGGCATTTTCAAAAGTAGATGCCAAGAAATTGGAAACACAGCGTTTGAGCGATATGGGTTCTATGCTCGAAGGACGTGTGGCAGGATACAGTGATGGCAAGATTCGTGGAGTTACGTCCATGAATGGATTGACTACTCCGTTGTATGTGATTGACGGATTTCCTGTGGAAAAGACTACGAACGACGGTTATGGAAACTGGATTGAGAGTGTGCCCGATTTGAATATGGAAGATATAGAAAGCATCACTGTCTTAAAGGATGCTGCAGCTACTTCTATTTATGGAGCACGTGCAGCGAATGGCGTAGTGGTGATTACTACCAAACGGGCTAAGAAAGATGAACTGAATGTTTCTTTCTCGGCCACTCTTACAGTACAGCCGTACGACACGTATGCAGACAAATATCTGGCCGGGTCTTCTACTATGGTAGAGCTGGAGCGTGAATGGGCCCGACAGAATCCGCATTTGAGTGGGGATAATGTACAAAGCTATGCCCAGACGGTGCTGGATAATATGTCTTATTCTTCACTTGGCATACGGAATATCTTGAATTATTATGCGGGACA
>CABPCX010000297.1 GCA_902406135.1 uncultured Eubacteriales bacterium | reverse complement strand
TTCAAAACTTCCTCTGCGCCCTTCCGGTACTCCTTGGTTACGTTTGTTCCGTCGCCCATCACTACCTGGCATCCCTGTATCTCGGATGCATTCCTCGGTGTAGGCAATCCTCCCATTATTTCGGGACATACAGGTATAATATTATATCTGTCCTTAAGGGCTATCACATTTTCATTAGGTTTACTTTTTCCGTCATAACGGCAGGATACTCCCAAAAGACCGGTTGGTATAAATTTCTTTCTGCTTGTATTATAATATGTTTTCCATTTTATTCTCCTATATCCAGGTCTTTGCCGTTAAGGACCGCCAGCACAAGCTTTTCTCCCTCATATTTGAGTTTCAAAGAAAAAAACGGTTCATCAGAAGCGAGAAGATTCAAAAATATCTTGTCACCTTCCCACATGGGCAGTTTCAAAAGCTCATCAAATTTTATCCACTCAAGGTCGCCTTCGTCGCATTCAATCAAATCACCGTAAAAATCTGTGGCGGTAAAAAGATGCATATATTCGGTTTCCCACACATCTGAAATAAATGTCACTATGCCCCTATATCTGTAGTCCGTAACGGTAAGTCCTGTTTCTTCTTTTATTTCCCTTAAGGCGCAGTCCTCGGGACTTTCCTTGTCCTCAAATTTTCCTCCTATCCCAAGCCATTTGTCATGGGACTGGTCATTTTCTTTTTTTGTCCTATGCAGCATAAGACAGTTTCCGTCTTTAATAATATAACAAAGAGTAGTATTTCTCATAATTCATCTCAATCCTGATAACTTAAATCACTGGGTCCAAACCCGTTGGGCAGTATCTCCCTGAGGGTATAGACATTAAAATCATCTTCATTTTTTGCCGTTATTACCCTGAATGAATCAGGTCTGCAAAACTCCATCATAACCTGCCTGCATACGCCGCAGGGATAAAAATATCCATAGTCCTCGGGCTTTGCATCTTTATGGGCACCTATAACGGCTATGGCGCTGAATTTTCTTTCTCCCTCCGACACAGCCTTGAAAAAAGCAGTTCTTTCCGCGCAGTTTGTGGGAGAATAGGCAGCATTTTCTATATTACAGCCTCTGTAGACCTTTCCGTCTTCCGTAAGGAGCGCAGCGCCTACCATATATCCTGAATATGGCGCGTATGCCTTTTTTCTTGCTTCAATTGCTTCCATAACAAGTTCTCTGTCTGTCATAGCATTCTCCTCCTTTTAAGGTCAAAAAAGCGGCCGAAGATATTTTCTCCGGCCGCTGTCTTTAATAAATTATGCCAGTGAAAGAGCAACTTTCATCATATTTGTAAATGATCTTTCTCTTTCTTCAACTGATGTTTCGAGTCCTTTTAACGGGCAGTCGGAAACTGTAAGTACGCAAAGCGCATTTTTCTTAGCCTGAGCAGCATTCATATAAAGTGCAGCAGATTCCATTTCAACACAAAGTACGCCCATCTTCTTCCACTGAAGTATTCTGTCAAATGTTTCGTTATAGAATACATCACTTGAAAGGACATTTCCTACCATGTATTCGATTCCAAGTTTTTCAGCAGCTTCAACGGCGCCTCTAAGAAGCTTAAAGCTTGCGATAGGAGCAAATGTTCCGGGAAGTTCAAAGTGGCTTGCAAAGTTTGAATCAGTACATGAACCCTGAGCGATTACAAGGTCGCCAAGTTTAAGGTCGTCATGGATAGCTCCTGTTGTTCCGATTCTTATAATATTTTCTACATCATAGAAGTTGAAAAGTTCATATGAATAAAGTCCCATTGAAGGCATACCCATACCGCTTCCCATAACTGATACTTCTTTTCCGTTATATTTTCCGGTAAAGCCGTACATATTTCTTATGCCTGTAAACTGTTTTACTTCTGTAAGAAATGTCTCGGCAACAAATTTCGCTCTGAGAGGGTCACCGGGCATTAAAACTGTTTTAGCTATTTCACCGTATTTTGCGGCGTTATGGGGGGTAGGTGTGTTAGCAGCTGACATAAATAATTCCTCCTTGTTATATCAATTTAAACAATATTCTTAGCTCCGCTTGTTCCTATGCGGCTGCATCCGGCATTGATGAATTCCTCCATCGCTTCTTTTGTACGAATGCCTCCGGCAGCCTTGATTTTTACGCCTGAGCCAATATGCTCTTTGAAAAGTGCGATATCTTTGATATCTGCTCCCGCATCTCCGAAACCTGTTGATGTTTTTATATAGTCTGCCCCGCCCTTTGTCACACATTCGCAGAGCTTTATTTTTTCATCATCGGTAAGATAGCAGGTCTCAATTATAACTTTAAGTATTTTGTCTCCGACTGCTTTTTTTACAGCGGATATTTCATCTGTTACAAAGTCGAATTCCCCGTTTTTTACGGCTCCAAGGTTTATTACCATATCTATTTCGTCCGCACCGTTTTTAACAGCGTCCTGGGCCTC
>CABPCX010000296.1 GCA_902406135.1 uncultured Eubacteriales bacterium | reverse complement strand
AAATAAAAGTTTCCGTTGAGAATAAGGTGATGTTTTAATGGCTAAAAAGACAAAAAGCTTTGAAGAAGCTCTTGCAAGGCTTGAAGAAATAGTTGATTCCATGGAGGAAGGTGAACTTTCACTTGACGAGACAGTGAAGCTCTATAAAGAAGGAGTGGAGCTTTCTTCGTTATGCAGTGAAAAACTTTCCGGTGCAAAGCAGCAGATAAGCATACTTTCAACGGGACTTGACGGAAGTATAGAGGAAAAGCCCTTTGAATTTAAGGAGGAAGAATAATGGATTTTAAGGCAGAACTTAAAGAAAAAGTAAAATTTGTTGATGAATATATGGAGAAATTTCTTCCTCCTGAGGATAAATATCCTGAAATAATACATAAAGCTATGAGATACAGTGTTTTTGCCGGAGGAAAGAGACTCAGACCCATTATGGTAATGGAAGCATGCAGAGCCTTTGGCGGAGACGTTGAAAAAGCTATGCCCTTTGCCTGTGCTATAGAAATGATACATACATATTCACTTATCCATGATGACCTGCCTGCCCTTGACAATGATGATTATAGAAGGGGCAGACTTACAAGTCATAAGATGTTTGGTGAAAATATGGCCATACTGGCAGGAGACGCACTGCTTCACCATGCCTTTGAGACCATGGCCGAGGCCTGTGTCAAGATGAACGATATAAAGTATACAAAGGCCATGCTTGCCATAGCGCAGGGAGCGGGTATAAACGGAATGGTCGCTGGACAAGTTGTTGACGTAATAAGCGAGGGTAAGGAAATAGATAAGGATACCCTTGACTATATACACAAAAACAAAACAGCGGCAATGATAATCGGAGCGCTTAAGGCCGGAGCCGAAATCGGAGGCGCTTCTGACGAAGAAATAAAAAATATTGAAAGGGTCGGCGAGCTGGTAGGAGTAGCTTTCCAGATACAGGACGACATACTTGATGTTACAAGTACACTGGAGGAGCTTGGAAAACCTATCAACAGCGACGAGAAAAACCATAAGGTAACATACGCAACTATGTTTGGCGTGGAAGATGCTTCAAAGATAGTGCTTGATATGTCAAATGAAGCCCTTGAGATACTTCACAGCATGGGAGACAGAATGGAATTCCTTGAAAGACTGACAGAATATCTTATCAGAAGAAAAAACTGAAATTGAGAAAGGTGTAATTTTTGTGAAAAGACTGCTTGACTCGGTCAGCTGCCCCGAGGATATTAAAAAACTTAACATCAGCCAGCTTAACAGGCTTGCGCTGGAACTTAGGGCGTTTCTTCTGGAAAACGTATCGATGACCGGCGGACATCTTGCGTCAAATCTGGGTGTGGTGGAGCTTACACTGGCTCTGCACTATTGTCTTGATATTCCTAAGGATAAGATAGTATGGGACGTTGGACACCAGGCATATATCCATAAAATTTTAACGGGAAGAAAAGACGAATTTAATACGCTCAGACAGCTTGACGGCATTTCGGGATTTCCAAAGCCTAATGAGAGCGAATATGACACATTTACGGCAGGGCACAGCTCTACATCCATATCCATAGCGCTGGGACTTGCCTGTGCCAGAGACCTTTCCGGCGGAAAAGAAAGGATAGCGGCTGTGATAGGTGACGGCTCTATGACAGGAGGCGTTGCCTATGAAGCGCTTAATAATGCCGGAAGGTATAATAAAAATCTTATAGTTATACTTAATGACAATCAGATGTCCATTTCAGACAATGTAGGAGCCCTTAACAGGCATCTTGGCGAAATAAGGACAGGTGTGAAATACCTTGAGGCAAAGGATGACGTTAAGAAATTCCTTAATAGGCTTCCTGCCGGTGCGCCCATGGTCGATACAATAAAAAGAACAAAGAAAAGAATTAAATATATGTTTGTGCAGGGCGTTATATTTGAGGAGCTGGGCTTTAAATATGTCGGACCCGTTGACGGACACAACATCCAAGAGCTCATATCTACCATAGACAGAGTAAAGAAGATAGAAGGTCCTGTGCTTGTCCATGTAAAGACTGTCAAAGGAAAGGGCTATAAATATGCGGAAAATAATCCTGCCGAATATCATGGCGTATCACCCTTTGACCTTAAAACGGGAAAGCCTTTGAAAAAATCCGATATTCCCAGTTATTCATTAGTTTTTGGAAAGACCCTTGAAAAACTTGCGGAAAAAGACAGAAAAATATTAGCCGTATCGGCGGCAATGTGCAGCAGTACAGGCCTTGCCGGATTTGCAAGAAAATATCCTGACAGATTTTTTGATGTAGGAATAGCAGAACAGCATGCGGTATCATTTTCAGCAGCTTTAGCAAAGGGCGGATTTAAGCCTGTATTTGCCGTATATTCTACATTTTTGCAGAGGGGCTATGATGAAATAATGCAGGATGTATGTCTCCAGGGACTGCATGTTGTATTTGGTGTGGA
>CABPCX010000295.1 GCA_902406135.1 uncultured Eubacteriales bacterium | reverse complement strand
GGTCAAAACGGACAACATGGAAAAAGCTGCCAAGTACGGCTACATGAACGCCACCGACGCTGCCGATTACCTTGTGTCCAAAGGCATACCTTTCAGAGACTGTCATGAGATAATAGGCAGGATAGTGCTTTATTGCATAGGGAAGGGCATAGCCATCGAAGAAATGTCCATGGAGGAATTCAAGTCTTTTTCAGATAAGTTTGAAGAGGATATATACGAGAAAATAGATATACGAAATTGCATAAAAGCTAAGAAGTCCAAAGGTTCCACTTCATTTGAAAGCGTAGCCGCGCAGATTGCTGAGATAGAGGGGTGACTTCCTGCTTATTGAGGTTGCCTTGAAGGCGCATAGCAATATTATGAATGATGTGTTTCTCGCTACTTGATTTTGATATTGGATCGACGGCTGTCTATATAGCCGCGCAGCGAGCTTATAATGGTGCTGTCTCAAAATGAAATAATCAGAGACAGCATCTATGCTTTCTGCACACTGAATGGCGCGGGATGGAGGCGTAATGAATAAACATGAATAAATTTTAAACGCAAACTCCACGAATTCTTGAAAAATTTATTGCCTTATAGGAGCGACACCTATAAATATGCTAAAATAAGGAAGATTTATAGGTGTAATGGTATTAAGGGACTTTTAAGTTAGCGCATTACAAAACATTTTTAAGTGCATCTGTTGACATATTGCGACAGATTTTCGTACATTTTGACATGATAACCTTAAAATCGACAATTGTACAACCAATAATAGTTCCCTAGCACTTTAAATGTTTATGCATTTATAAAATAAAGTCGTACTCCCTTTAAAAAACTCCTATAAAACTACAAAAAAAACAGCGGTTTATAGGGGCCCATCCTATAAATCATAAAAAAAGGGCTTTTTTATAGGAGCTAGGCATCAGACCTAGCCTGACAAGGCAAGAGCCAAGTAATGGTGGAATTATCAGGTTAAATTAAAAACAAGAAGGGCAGATGTGGCGAGGCGAAATTCGCCTGACGTGGCGTCTGCTACTAAAAAAGAAGGTTTCTGCGGAAGAGACCTTCTTTTTTTCAGCCTTTTACCGGTTAAAAATGATGTCAGTCATACCGAAAATAAGCTTGATGGTGTAACATAACATCATCCAAAATACCATGATCATCAAAGCCCAACCTCCAATAAGCTTTGTCAATAGGATCGTCTGTTTCGTAAGTAAGGATATAATCACCATAGGTTGATTCAAAGCTATCGTCTGGCTGACCATATAGATCTAACACGGTTTCCTTAGTAGACCATCCCAGCATCATACCACCGGGAAGACGGAGTTCTGTGCCGGAAAAGTCATAATTTCCATATATTATATGGATACCACCTACAATACTATCAGAAATACTTATCGTGTTTTCTGTAGTGTTAAAGGCACAGACACTGATAATTTGTTCACGGTCATTGGTCAAGGAGATCCACTCCCATTCATATGACGCATTCGGCTCGTCCGCACCAGCCAGATAAAGGCCCGCGTCATCCTCGGAGATCTTCCATCCATCGTTAATAAAAGTCGTAAGGGGAACTGGCAATGTATAAACATTACTGTTGATTTGAATCGAAAAACTGTTCCAGTTATCCGGAAGGGCAGCAGATGGAGGATATAAAACTGCCGTTGAGGCATCGAGTTTCGTGATAAATTCCAGTGTCATCAATGTTGAGGTATGCGGCAGATAGGAAACTTTAGCAAATAGATTAAATTCGTTTTCCGACCATAACTCACGTCCCTCTTTTAACAGTCTTTCGCTGATATTAAAGGATTGGCGTTCGCCGGTAATGTCCACACCGCGCAAGTAGTATCTGGTCGGATTATCTCCCACCCCCATCTCATCATCAAATTCCAGACGATCTAAATATGTGGTTTCCGGACACTTGAGATAGGATATATCTAAAATAAGTGGGCGAATAAGGAAAAAAGCGGCAATTGTACAAAGTATGATAACCACTGTTCTTCCGAATTTTTGTTTGAATGATGTATCCGGCTGAATCAGCTTTACGACGAAGACCAGGGCAATAATTATCGCCAATAGTCCTAAACAGCCATTGACAATTACAGTTTGAATAAAACCTGTGATTCCGATGGTAAAAGTATCGGAATTCACGAACCAATCCATCGCTCCAAAGATGGCAATCGGTAAAAAAATAACGATTACAAGGAATAAAACGAATAGTTTCATCTCTTTTTTTTCAGATTTGCTGCCTGGTAATCTTTTGCTGGTTTTGTTATCTTTCATATCGTTTGTTTTTCTGTTATTTATCTCTCTTATTTATGAATAAAGCTATAAATTTCATCCAGTTGCTGCCATGTCAATGGGGTAACGTCCTCTACTTATAGTTATAGCACTTAGCTCGCTCGATGACATGAAAACACGGTAAAGCGTTCGTAAATTTTGTGAT
>CABPCX010000294.1 GCA_902406135.1 uncultured Eubacteriales bacterium | reverse complement strand
ATTTTAAAGTTCTCAACATTTATTTTTTTTAGATTTATAAAAATTTTTTATAGAACTTTACATAATTCAATTTTAATAAATCGAAATATTTTTTCGTTATTCTGGACAAATTTAAAAATACCTAATTTTAGGGCATATCAGGCGGTATATTTTACCTGTTGAAACTTTCGGTATACAGAGTATAAACAAGAAAAAATTGTGGATAATGTGAACAACTCTGTGCATAACCCTGTTTTTACGCATTTTTTCCTGTTAATATATCTGGGTACAAGCTGTTGGTAAAAAAATCATTATTCTGCATAATTGTTTACATAACTCCATAATAGCTAAAAATATTACAAAATTATGTTTTACTTTGTCTTTAACCAAATTTATAAAACATTACTCAGACACGCCCCATAATATTCTATATTTTTTATTAAGAAAACCGCGTTATATTATCTGCTATAAATTTTAAGTCAAAGTTTGTTCTGTTTTCATAATATTTTTTTTGCATAAATAATTTTAAATAAATAAAAAAGCTCCGCAAAAAACATCATAAATATGTTTTTACGAAGCTCAAAAATATCAGTGTTCAGTTGCACTTTCATAGGCCTTTTTATAAGCCTTGTAAGTGTCATCATCATAGCAGACCATATTTACCTGCTCTATTTCGCTGTGCTCATAAAGGAAATTTAAAATCTCATTCACAGCTATGTCCGCAGCCTGCTCCACAGGGAAACGGTATACGCCGGTACTTATTGAAGGAAAAGCTATGGTTTTTATTCCGTTTTCAAGGGCAAGTTTAAGACAGTTTCTGTAGCATGACGCAAGAAGGTCTGCCTCGCCCTTCATACCGCCCCTCCATATGGGTCCGGGAGTATGAATGACATACTTTGCATGCAGTTTATATCCCTTTGTGATTTTTGCCTCTCCTGTATTGCATCCGTTGAGTTTTTCACATTCCTCAAGCAGCTCTTTTCCGGCCGCCCTGTGAATTGCTCCGTCTACACCGCCGCCGCCCAAAAGAGACGTATTTGCAGCATTTACAATTGCATCTGTTTTTGACTTTACTATGTCACCCTTTACAACCGAAAATTTGCCCATATATCTCGTCCTCCTTCTGATGCAGCAACAAAAAATAAACAGTACTGCACATTTTCTGTACCTTTTATTTTATAACCTTTTCGGACAATAGTAAATGGCTTTATCGATTTTTATTCATTTTTTAAGTTATTCTTAAAAAATTTGTATAATGCTGTCTAATTAGGTTTTAAGACCTAAACCTGTTTTTCTGCATTTTTCATACATATATTTACGCACAAAAAAGAAGCCTTTATAAAGGCTTCTTAGTTATCAGTTTGATTCAAGCTCGTTATTTACTTCATTAATCTTATAAAGAAGAGTCATAAGGCTGTCTGTAAGGTGTACGTTTTCAACCATAACATCTTTGGGAAGAGCCAAATCCACATGTGAGAAGTTCCAGATACCCTTTACGCCCCAGGAAGCAAGGTCTGTGGCTGCTTTAGCCGCCTGTGACCTGGGAAGAGTAAGAATGGCAACATCTACTTTGTTGTTTCTCACATATTCCTCCATGGTGTCTACGTCGTAAATTTCAACGCCTCTTATTGACATACCTATAAGTCTGGGGTTTACATCAAATACGGCTGTTATAACAAAGCCTCTCTTTTCGAAGCTTGTATAGTTAACAAGAGCCTGTCCAATGTTACCGCCGCCGACAACTATAAGATTATAAACTCTGTCAAGTCCAAGAATCTTCTTTATTTCATTATATAAGTACTCTACATTATATCCATAGCCCTGCTGTCCGAATCCGCCGAAATTGTTAAGATCCTGACGAATGTGGCTCGCGGTTATGTTCATTTTTTCACTAAGTTCTTTAGAAGAAATTCTAGTAATATCATTCTCAAGCAAATCGCCTAAATATCTATAATAACGCGGCAATCTGTTGATTACAGCGCTTGATATTTTCTTTTCGCCATCCATAAAACAAGACCCCTTATCCACTTAATGTTTATAGTATATCACTTAAGATTGTCTATTGTCAACGATAACCCTTTTCATTCAGGACGCAATCTGTTATAATTTTTTTAACAATATCATTTATCGGAGTGAATAAAATTATGATACTTGCCTGCAAGGATATATCAAAAAGTTACGGCACGGATATAGTCCTGGAAAAAATCTCATTTAATCTTGAAGAAAAAGAAAAAGCCGCTATAGTGGGTGTTAACGGCGCCGGAAAAACTACCCTTTTCAAAATAATAACTGATAAAATCTCCTATGATGACGGCCAGATATATATTCCCAAGGGTACGACCGTAGGATATTTGGAACAGAATATAGACATACGTTCGGAAAAGACAATATATGAAGAAATGCTTTCTGTTTTTGACTCTGTTTTCAGTCTTGAACATCGTTTAAGAGAGATGGAAGCGAAGATGTCTTC
>CABPCX010000293.1 GCA_902406135.1 uncultured Eubacteriales bacterium | reverse complement strand
CAAAATATGCTTGAAAAGAAAAACGGCAGTGATTATCCTTATTTTAACGGCTTTTCCCATGTCGCTCATAAGTTTTTCCGCTTTTGTATCAAAAATTTATCCTGTTTTTGGATTTGCGGGCATACTGCAACTGGCGGGTACCGTTGTGTTTTTATTAAGAAAAACCAAAAACTGATGAAGTTTACTTTAAATGAAGTGAAATATGTAGTATTATTTATACTAAAGAAATTTTGGGAGTTAAAAATATATGAACAGAGCAAAAATCAGTTTTACAAGATACGGAGCAACAATAAAAAAACTGCTTATTCCAATTGCTATAGCTGTGGCTGTAATTGCGGGAGCCATATTTATAACAAACAGCGGAATAGGACAAAACGGAAAGGTAATTTCCTACGGCGCCGACAGCAAAGCGGCATTCAGAGTGTATGACAGCGGTTTTATGC
The DNA here is from genome assembly GCA_902406135.1 of uncultured Eubacteriales bacterium. Lineage (GTDB taxonomy): Bacteria > Bacillota > Clostridia > Lachnospirales > Anaerotignaceae > Metalachnospira. Next base: position 2,018 of record CABPCX010000293.1, on the reverse strand, counting down.
AGTATACAAAAGACGGTGTAACCTATTTTGGCAGCAGCGGTGATAAAAGCTGGACCGATTCATACACCATGACTTCACCCGTTGCAGTGGAAAGAGGCGATTATACCGCCATATTCGAAACCGGAGGAAGAAACGTAAGGGTCTATAACGAAAGCGGACTTGTATGCAATATCCAGACATCGGATACGGTAACTTCCGTATCCTTGGCGGAAAACGGATATACGGGAGTACTGACCAGCGGAAGTTCCTATATGGTAACGGTCTATAATACCTCGGGAAATATGCTTTTCCAGAGGGTAGAGGCAGAAAGCGGCACATACCCCATGTGCTGTGACATTTCATCGGACGGAAGAATAGTTGCCATAAGCTATATTGATACTTCGGGAGTAAGCATCAAGACAAAAATAGGTATGTTTTATATAAGTGCCGAAGAAGGTGCAGATTATACTGACAGTATGTTTGCGGCTGTTTCAAAGGACGATGAAATAGTATTCAAGATGTATTTTATGTCTAACGGTACACTTATAGCCATAGGCGACAGAAGCATTTCATGCATCTCGGCTGCAGGTGTTGAAGAAAGCACTGTAGAAGTAACAAACGAGATAACGGGAGTAGGACTGTGCGGAAACAAAATTGCCATTGCCTACGGAGACGAAATGTCCGATAAAGAAGGCCAGGAAAAGGGAACTATTATGTTCGTTTCCTCAAACGGAAAAGTAAGTGCCGGATACTGTATCGGCCAGGAAACCGACTATTTTGTTACATCTAAGGGCGGAGTTGTTGCCGGAAGCGGTACGTCTTTCTACGGCATAGACTCCGGCGGAAATATGCAGTGGAATCTCAATACTTCCGGAAATGTTACCGGAATATACCCTACAAACAATGTGAAGGTATGTATTTATGCCACAAGAACATGGGCTGTCAGAGAAAATATGGTCGGATTTGACACCATGGAATACGACCCCAATGTGCTTAAGGCCACAGGCGGTTCCGAAGACGGTACAAGCGGCGAGAACCAGGTAGAAACGGTTACAGACGAAACTACAGTTGAAACCGTAACCGGAACGGAAGATGTCCAGGGCAGTGAGACACAGGCAACTGGAGAAACACAGGAAAATCAGGAAACGCAGGAGACACAGGGAACCGAGGGAACCCAGGAAACTCAAGAAAACAATACAGCACAGACAGAAAACAGTTCGGCACAGAGCGCCGGTGAAGAGGCCGGCGCTGCAAATACCGGAGACCAGACTAATGAATAAATCCGAACAGGAGGATTTTAATGACGGATATTACTGCGGTGCAATTTACATATCTTGATGCAATAGTGCTGTTGACGATTGCGGCATTTGCGGTCATAAATGCGAGAAAAGGCCTTGCAGGAGCGCTTTTGAGGTTTATGCCTACGCTTTTGGGAATAATACTTTCATGGAAGATGAGTTCACAGGTCATCAAATTTGTCAGAGAAACACCCATATTTTCTTTTGTAATGGAGAAAATAGAGGGCGGCCTTAACCTTGAAAATATACTGCCGGATATGACTCAGAGCGCCCAAAATGATATAATAGCCGGAATGAATATGCCGGATTTTATAAAAAAGGCGCTTATAAGCAATAATAATTCCGTAGTATATAAACTGTTTGACGCATCATCGCTACAGGACTATATTGCAGGATTTCTGACAAATGTGCTTATAAGCATTGCGGTTGTCATACTGCTTTATTTTGCGGGCCTTATTGTCGGAAGGATTATACTCAGATTTTTTGATATGGTAAATGACGTTCCCGTCCTTGGATTTTTCAGCAGGGCGGGAGGATTTGCCGTAGGACTGATTAAGGGTATATGTATAGTATGGGTTGCAGGAATAATTGTAACCTTCTTCTGCTATAAGCCCTGGGCAAGGGATTTTATAGAGCTTCTGGAACATTCTTTAGCGGCCGGATGGCTGTATAAAAACAACATTTTGCTCTATATTGTGCTGACAATAATGGGATAGAAAAAATAAATTTAAAAAAATTATA
>CABPCX010000292.1 GCA_902406135.1 uncultured Eubacteriales bacterium | reverse complement strand
CGACAGTTTTGTATAATATGATGCTGTTCCGTTATAGCTTGTAAGAAGTGTCGGATTTGATGCCACTGCCTTATTATATGCAGCCGTAACAACAGAATTGTCATAGAATGTATAGTCCGTTACTTCCCAGCTTGAACCGTAGTCGGACGCTACCATGGCCTTTATCTGAGGATATACCATGGGAAGGAATGAATATGCCTTCTGCATACGCTCCGCTGCCCATGCAGATATATCGTTTCCGCTGTGGGAATTTGATGAACCGCCTTCGGTTATCATTATGGGTCTTTTATGAAGGGCAGCCAGATTGACCGTCTGCTGAACATTCAGCATGGGGTCTCCGTATACGCCCACTCCTACAAAGGCATCCTGTCCCGTAAGGGTCTGATGATACTGATTATAGTAAAGTGAACATCCTATCCAGTCCACATAGGCGTCTCCGGGATAGTAGCTGTCCATATCTACCTGATATGCACTGCTGTAGTTAGGTGAGAATACAAGCGCCGCATTGGGTGCATAGGTCCTTGCCAGGTTGGCTATATGTCTGTAGGCTGCTATGTACTGCTCCGGTGTGGCTGTTGTTGACCATACGTTTACCTCTCCGCCTATTCTTAAAAATACAGGACATGAAAGGGTGTTAAGATAGGCAAAGTCTGAAGCCAGACGGCTGTCAAAGGTGCCTGATGTTACCCTGGCGCAGTCGTTTCCTTCTCCGTCAAAGTTCAGATATACAAGGAATCCGTGCTCTCCGTCATCAAGGGCCGCTCCGTATATGTATGACCAGTACTGCAGGTCATAGGAACTTGTCATATCGTTTGTTCCGTAATAGTGGGAAACAATGCTTTCGTTTTCAAGGGCTGCCTCGTTTGCAAGTCCGTAGCCGCTTCCTACCTGTCCGCCGTGGTCCGTACGTCCGTAGTATACTCCGCCCTTAGGCTCCCATTTTGCTCCGTAATAGGGATAGTCGCTTCCGGGTGTCTGGGTTACGGCATAAACTTCTGTCCTGGCATTCAAGTCCTTATAGGCTGTTTTTCCCTGAGTTGTGCTCTGGTCAGCCAGTGCCGTTGACGGCATAATCAGCATTAAAGCTAAAACTGCACTTAATAAACTTTTCGCTTTCATACTTATTACCCCTTTTCTGTTTATTAACTGTTTACAACATTAATTATAAATATTGGAAAATTAATTCTCTATATTAATAATTGATAAATATAACCTCGGCCCTTTGTCAAAAGTAAATATAAGGAGATTCAAAAATCCGTTCCAGGAAAATTCTTCTTTTTGGGAAAATATACACACTTTACTCTTAAAATTTAAAATTCAATTAAAAATACTGTGTATTATACTGTATTTAACACAAATATATTTATATTTCTTATAAATTTATATATAATTGAACATATTCGAGGACTTTTATTTAGATAACATAAATCAGCCTGCTTTTTATATAAAAATTTTACTTTTGGCAAATGCTGATTATAACATTTCTTGACATATTATTTCAGAAATGATAACATTATGATATATGTATTGTCTGACAAAGGAGGGGCCACTTATGTACGAAGCTTTACAGCAGAATTTGGAGTATTTAAAGGTAACTGACAGCAAAAATATTTCTGATACTCTTTTTAAAAGATTCAGAGATCTTATTGTAATGGGCAAACTGCCCGCCGGAATGGTCCTTCCCAATGAAAATACCATGAGCGACCTGCTCGGCGTTGGAAGAAGCTCCCTCAGGGAAGCCTATACCGCCCTGGCCCTTTCGGGATTTATAGTAAGGTCAAAATCGGGAACCTACATTAACAAGGCAGAAGAAATGATAAATACTTCTCCCTTTAATATGATAGTGGAAGGCTCTAAGCCTTCGGATATACTTGAGTTCCGTTTTATGCTTGAATCCGAAAACGCCAGCTATGCAGCCAAAAGAGCTACCGAAGAGGATATAGCCAAAATTAGAGAAGCCTATGAGAAGATGATTGAAAGTAAAAACGATATCGAAAAATTCGCTTACTATGATACCGACTTCCATATGCAGGTGGCAAAGGCAGCCCATAACGAACTTTTATACAATATAATGAAAGCTTCCTACAGCACCATTAAAAAGGGTGTTAAGCAGGCCGGCATAAATGCCTACAGTATGAAGTGGGGATTTATGGACGTTGTCATTAAGGTCCACGGCGACCTCCTTAAGGCCATTGAAGACAGGGACTATGCCATGGCTTATACGGTAATGAAAGACCATATATCTTACGTAAATGCTACCGTAAGTTATACGGAATAAAAAAATTTGAAAAGTTTTGTTAAATCTATTGACAATATGTAAAAAGGGTGTATAATAAGAATTCCTGAAGGGCATTCAGGAAAAACTTAAAAAAATAATTTAAAATAAATTAAAAAAAGTGTTGACAAACGGAAAACAGAGTGATATAATAATCAAGCTGTCACCGAGAGGGACACAAAAATGAATCAGAAATGATCCTTG
>CABPCX010000291.1 GCA_902406135.1 uncultured Eubacteriales bacterium | reverse complement strand
AAAATTTTGTCTATTTTCTGCCTATAAATCTGACTTCCGGCTCAAGTTTCACACCAAATTTATTATATACCGTTTCTATACAGCAGTCTATAAGCTCAATTATATCATCGCTTTTGGCATTTCCGGTATTGATTATAAATCCTGCATGTTTTTCCGAAACCTGGGCTCCGCCTAAGGTCTTTCCCTTAAGGCCTGCATCTTCAATAAGCTTTCCGGCAAAGTAACCTTCAGGTCTCTTAAATGTGCTTCCTGCACTGGGATAGTTAAGAGGCTGTTTGTCCCTTCTTCTTCCCGCAAAATCAGCCATTTTTTCTTTTATGGCATCTTTGCTTCCTTCAGTCAATTCAAATTCGGCTCCGATAACGATAAGCCCCTCTTTTTCAACGGCTGAGCTTCTATAGGACAGCTTAAGCTCATCTTTAGAAACTCTTTTTATCTCGCCGTTTTTATCAATAACATCGGCATACACTATGACGTCTTTTATCTCACCGTCATAGGCTCCGGCATTCATAAATACGGCTCCGCCAACACTTCCGGGTATTCCTGAGGCAAACTCAAGGCCTGTCAGAGAATTATCCGCAGCAGCCGCAGACAGCGATGACAAAAGAGCTCCGGCTTGTGCATAAATCTTTGTTCCGTTAACTGTTATATTATTCATCAAAGAGCCTATTTCAATGACAGCTCCTGCTACACCTTTATCCGATACAAGCAGGTTTGAGCCGTTGCCTATAATTATATAGCCCACATTTTCCTCTTTTAAGACATTTACTGCCTTTATTATGTTTTCGGCACTGTCAGCTTTGATATAAACATCTGCTTCTCCGCCTGTCTTAAAGGATGTATGGTTTTTCATAGGCTCATTTATATAAACTTCTTTGAATATTTTTCTGATACTGTCTACATACATATACGACACCTCTATTAAAGATTAAGTCTCTGTTTGATATTATTGGCAGGATAGTCAAGACGTCTCTGTCTATGGTTTATTGCGGCTGATTCGCAAATAACCGCAACGTTTCTTCCCGGACGGAGAGGTATTGTCTTACATACGATTTTATTTCCGAGTATCTCTATATATTCTTCCTCAAGGCCAAGTCTGTCGTAAATCTCGCCGTTATCCCAGTTAACAAGCTTTATTACTATGTCGATATTCTGTGAAGCCTTAACAGCACCGGCACCGTAAAGTTCATGCACGTCAAGTATTCCTATACCTCTAAGCTCTATGAGATATCTTATAAGTTCGGGGCATGTTCCCATAAGAGTTTTATGGGATATCTTTCTTATCTCTACGGCATCGTCGGCAACAAGACGGTGTCCTCTCTTTATAAGCTCAAGGGCAGCCTCACTTTTACCGATACCGCTCTCACCTATTATGAGAAGTCCTTCGCCATATACATCGACAAGTACGCCGTGCATAGTTATTCTTTCCGCAAGCTCTGTATTAAGCCATTTTGTTGCCTCGCTGTAAAGCTCTGATGCTCCGTCCGATGTTCTGAAAACAGGCACGCTGTATTTTTCAGCCAGTTCGTATATTTCTGGAAACGGCTCCAGGTCCTTGCAGAAAACTATACAGGGTATATGGAAGCTGAACAGCTTGTCCAGTATCTGGTTTCTTACCTCCGCAGTCTGTCTTCTCATATAGGTATGCTCTATGCGTCCGATTATCTGTATTCTTGTATTATCAAAATGGTCGAAAAATCCCGTAAGCTGTAAAGCTGGTCTGTTTACAAACTTCTGAGCCAGTGATTTTCCCTCAAGGGGAATATTGGGCGTAAGATTTTCCAATTCAAATTCATTTACAAACTTTTCTAATCCTATAGTAGTCTGTGCTGCCATTTTAATTCTCCTTTACTTTATACCGCGGAAAAACGCGTATACACTTTCCGCCGCCTTTATCGTCATTCCTTCTGCCTCAAGGAGTTCATCAACTTCGGCATTTTTGATAGCTTCAATATCGCCGAATCTCTTCATAAGAGCTTTTCTTCTCTTAGGGCCTATTCCTTCGATGTCATCAAGGACAGAATGAACCTGTCTTTCACTTCTGAGTTTTCTGTGATACTCTATGGCAAAACGGTGGACTTCATCCTGTATTCTCGTTATAAGCTTAAAGCCTTCCGAATTAGGCTTTATTTCCTTTTCCTCATCATTATAGAGCAGGCCTCTTGTCCTGTGTCTGTCGTCTTTGACCATACCGCATACAGGAACATATATGCCTACGTTATCCATAGCATTTAAAGCCGCGGCTATCTGGGTCTTTCCTCCGTCCACCATTATAAGGTCCGGCAGTCTGGCAAAACTTTCGTTTTCGTTCTTTTCTTTTGCGTAGTGGGAAAGTCTCCTTGTTATTACTTCCTCCATAGAAGCAAAGTCATTGGCCCCTATTACTGTTTTTATTCTAAACTTTCTGTAGTCACTGTTTTTAGATTTTCCGTTTTCAAATACAACCATTGAGCCGACTGACTCAAATCCCTGTGTATTTGATATA
>CABPCX010000290.1 GCA_902406135.1 uncultured Eubacteriales bacterium | reverse complement strand
TACGAGGGAGTGTCGCAGGATAAATGGCAATCCCATATATGTCTATGCCGTCCGATGATATGAAGTGCATCGGTTTTGACTTTTTAAGCCCCTGGGTCTTTCCCTTGGGGATTTTTTTAGCCTTTATATACCCTTGAGCCGAAAGCTCTGCCTTTATCTCCCTTATGTCGCTGTCGTCCTCCGATGATTCTATGGATGTAAGCACACTTTCAAGATAATTAAGCTCCTCCTCTGTCTGCTTCTTCTGCTCGGCAGCAGCTGCCCTTGTCCTCTTCGCCTTATTATATTTGGCATAATATTTATTGGCATTTTCAGAAGCCGTAAGCATAGGGTCAAGTTTGATGACTATTTCGGGCATATCTTCTTCATAGTAATTAAGCGCAGTAAATCTGTCTGCCTTTTCTTCTATGGAATATATATTTGCCGTTATCAGCTCTCCGCACAGCTTATAATAATCCATATTTTCCGTATCTTTTATGGATTTTATCTGTATTTCCAGCTTTCTTGAACATCTTTCTATATTTGAAAGCACTGTCCTTCTTATATCATGGGCCCTCTGGCGCACATGATACTTTTCGTCTTTTTTATAGTAAAATTCCTCAAGAAGCTTTGAAAACGAATCAAAATATTTTCTTTCTCTTTCCCCGTACTGGTTAGAAGTAAGCGAAAAGAAATCCGTAACGCTTCCGTCCTGGTCATATACTATATGTGGAGTAAACTCTCCATTTTTTATCTTCTTTACGTCAGCCTCAAAGCTGTCATAAAGTCTTTTTATGCCGTCACTGCCTATCTGCTCCGCTCTGTCAGATGCATCGTATCCTGCGTTAAAACATATTTCCGACGCATAGGCAGGACTTATGCCCGTATAGCTCTTATATATAAGCGCCTGAAGCGTATAACCGCTTTTTTCATCGGCGTTTTTTCTGAATTCCTCAAAATTAAGCTCCATAGGGTTCATTTTATTCTGTGAAGGAGGCATTTCATAGGTACCTCCCGGAAGAATTTCCCTTACCGAGCTCTTGTCGTGGGTAACATGCTTTATGGAATCCAGAATTCGTCCGTTTTCATCCGTAAGGATTATATTGGAGTATTTGCCCATAAATTCCGTTATTATATGCTTTACTCCAAGGTCCCCCATCTCATTCATACTTTCTACGTCAATGACTATCATTCTTTCAAAATCCGGCTGACGTATATCAAGTATTCTTCCTCCGGCAATATGTTTTCTTAAAACCATACAAAACATAGGGGCAGAAACGGGATTTTCTTTTTTAATATCTGTTATGTGTATCCTGGGATTCATTGAATTTGCCGAAAGAAGCACCTTAAAGTTGCCCTCTTTCACCGAGCGTACAGAAAATATTATTTCATCATTTCTTGGCTGATAAATTTTATCTATCCTTCCGCCGGTAAATTTTTCTTTCAGCTCATATACAATATTGGATACGGCAATTCCATCATAGGCCACCGTTTTTACTCCTCTCATTTTAAAATTAACGGGCTTGAATCAAGCCCGTTTTATTGTTTATCATCTTGAATTTATTTTCCGTAACTGTCACACAGATACATCTGTGTTAAGAGATTTTTACCCTTTCTGGTCTTAAAAACTCTGTCTCTTATAAGAGTTATCTTTTCCTTGTCAGTAATTTTCTTATCAAATATATTTACAAGTGTGTCGGCCTCTATAACAGCCTGAAAATCCATACCGTCTATGGCACTGAGTGTATGATGATGTCCTACTATATAGCACACTCTGTCAATTATCCAGGAAGGTATATGGGCATCTTCCATTATGGCCCTTGCCACAGACTCTCCCTCTATCTCCTGATATTTTCCGTCTATTGAACCATATTTTTTCTCGGCATTATGGATTCCTATGTCATGAAGTATAGCCGCAAGCTCTGTTATCTTTTGATTGTTTTCATCAAAGCCGTCAGCTTTACCTATTATTCTTGCAAATGAATGAACTTTAACTAAATGATGTATACGCGCAGCATCGTCACCATCATACTCAACAGCACGTGCCATTACGCCAAATACCACAAGAAAAACCCCCTTTAGCAGATAAAAAAACAACATCTGGGAAATATTATATAACATTAGGCCTTTAATTGCAAGGTTCGGCCCATACCAAATACCAGTTTCTGTCAAGCATAAATTTGTTTAATAATAAGCAAAACTGCGCATATATGCCTGTGTTATAGCCAAAACCGTTAATTTTAAGCTGTTTATGTTACTGATTTATGCAGTTATATATAAAATCTCTAATGACTTATATAAAATCCATTTCTGAACTTTTTCCGTTTTTAAAGCCATAATTTTTTATAAATCAGTCAAGATTCATTATACCTGTCTCTCCAAACACTTCTATCCCGTTTTCCATTAAAAGCTTTGCTGTTATTCCGTTTCCATCTATGAGTTTTCCTGAAAATGTGCCGTCATATACCTTTCCGCAGCCGCATGAAGGACTTTTTTCTTTAAGCACAGC
>CABPCX010000289.1 GCA_902406135.1 uncultured Eubacteriales bacterium | reverse complement strand
CGAAATAGGAAGGGCACAGGCCATGCAGGCGGAAGCCGCAGGAATAGGGACTGATGTATGTATGAATCCCATACTGTTAAAACCTACAAATGATACAGGCTCACAGGTCATACTTATGGGAAAGTCCATAGGTAATATGAAAGCTTCGGAATATTTTAAAAGAAAAAAAGAATTTGTTCCATACATAACGGAAGCCTATAAAAAGCTTTCCGAAAAAAACGACATAATAGTTATAGAAGGAGCGGGAAGCCCTGCGGAGATAAACCTCAAACAAAATGACATTGTAAATATGGGACTTGCTAAAATGCTGTCCGCACCGGTGCTTTTGACCGGAGACATAGACCGAGGAGGGGTGTTTGCCCAGCTTCTTGGCACCATGGAGCTTTTGGAAAAAGAAGAAAGGGCATTGGTAAAGGGTGTCGTAATAAATAAATTCCGCGGTGATATAGAAATACTGAAACCGGGACTTACAGCCATAGAGGAAAGATGTAAAACCAAGGTGCTCGGAGTAATCCCCTATATCAACTGTGATATAGATGATGAGGACAGCTTAAGTGACAGGTTTAAAAAATCAGGAAAAGAAGGAATCATAGACATAGCTGTAATACACTTAAGGAGAATATCCAATTTTACTGACTTTATACCCTTTGAATGTATCGACGGGGTCAGCGTAAGGTATGTTTCCAAGGCGGCAGATATAGGAAATCCTGATATGATAATAATTCCCGGCACTAAAAACACAGTGGGAGATATGCTTATACTCCGTGAAAACGGCATAGAGGCCGCAGTCAAGAAATTTGTATCAAAGGGCGGTGTGGTTTTTGGAATATGCGGCGGATACCAGATGCTTGGAGAAAGGATAATAGATGCTGTAGGCGCCGAAACAAAGGGAGAATATGAAGGAATGGGCCTCATACCTGTTACAACTGTTTTTGACAGCAGCAAGACAACCGCAAGGACGGAAGGATATATAAACAGACTTGACGGCAGGCTGGAAAATCTTTCGGGACTTTATTTCAAGGGCTATGAGGTACATATGGGAGAAGACGGAAGCAAGGATTACATACTTAAGGGAAAAGGTAATGTATACGGCACATATATTCACGGTATATTTGACGAAAAGCAGGTGTCTGAAAACATTATAAAGGCCCTTATGGAAGATAAGGGAATAGCCTATAATGATATAAAGGCTTTTGATATGTCTGAGTATAAAAATACCCAGTATGATATACTTGCTGAAAATGTACGTAAAAATCTGGATATGGAAGCCGTTTACAATATTCTTGAAAAGGGAGTGTAAGTTATGCCGGGACTTATTCATATTTACTGCGGCGACGGAAAGGGAAAGACCACCGCCGGTGTGGGGCTGGCTGTAAGATGTGCCGGCGGCGGAGGAAAGGTACTGTTTGCGTCTTTTTTAAAGGATGACAAAAGCGGAGAAAGAAATATTCTTGATAACATAGAAAATATAGAATTGATAAAAAACCCCGAAAAGACAGGGTTTTATAAGTTTATGGACGAAAATGAAAAGGAAAACTGCAAAAAAATATGCAGGGATACTTTTTCGTTTATAAAGAAACATATTTTTGAAAATTATTATGATTTGCTTATACTTGATGAAATAATACCCGTCATAAATCACGGTATTATAGAAGAAAATGAAGTGACGGACTTTTTATATAACCGTCCCGAAAATCTGGAAGTTGTTTTAACGGGAAGAAATCCCTCGGACAGACTGATAGAAACTGCCGATTATGTTACTGAGATGAAAAAAATAAAGCATCCCTTTGACAAGGGGATAAAGGCAAGGACCTTTATTGAAATGTAGGTGTATTTATGAAGTTTGAAGAAGCGATAAAACAAATAAGAGAAATAGACACTGACGCTGTAAAAAAGTCAGAGGAAAAATGGCTGACACTAGTTAAGCCTTTGTTTTCTCTGGGAAGGCTGGAAAACGTAATAACACAGATTGCAGGCATTAAGGGCAATTGTGATTTTACTTTGGAAAATAAGGTGCTTGTTATTATGTGCGCTGACAATGGAGTGGTTGAGGAATGTATATCCCAGTGCGGAAATGAAGTCACAGCCATTGCGGCTAAAAGTTTTCTGCGTGGTGAGTCGGCGGCCTGTATTATGGCTAAAAGAGCCGGTGTAAAAGTTCTTCCTATAGATGCCGGTATGGTAAGTGATATTGAAAATATGAAAAGTATAAAACTGGCATACGGAAGCGGAAATATAGCCAAAGGCCCTGCTATGACAAGGGATGAATGTATCAAAATACTTGAAAGAAGCATAGAGACTGTGGGCGCTTTAGCTAAAGAAGGCCAGGACATTATTCTTACGGGTGAAATGAGCATAGGAAACACAACAACGGCATCGGCCGTTACATCCGTACTGCTGGGCAAAGACCCTTCCGAAGTAACGGGAAGGGGAGCAGGTCTCAGCGGGGAAACGCTGAAACACAAGATTGATGTCATAAAAAAAGCCATAAGCGTAAACA
>CABPCX010000288.1 GCA_902406135.1 uncultured Eubacteriales bacterium | reverse complement strand
CGGAACAAATCCGACATTTGCTTTCCTTAACTACGGAAAGACTTTCGGGCTTACCCAGCCGATGGTGCTTGATTTGAATGTGCTTCAGCTTACATTTGGATTTACTGTCAAGTTCAATCTGGCAAGTATCATAGGGATAATACTGGCATTCATTATATACAGAAGACTGTAAATAAGAGGAGATAATGATATGGAGATTATTTTAGCATCAAATTCATCAAGAAGAAAAAATCTGCTTACTATGCTCAATGTGCCCTTTACAGTTATGGAGAGCGGCGTTGACGAACGTGTTGAGGAAGCCAACTATATGCAGCAGGGCGTGGAGCATACACCCTATGAATGGGTAAAGGCCATAGCTGCCATAAAGGCTGAGACTGTAGGAAGAAAGGTAAGCGGAGAAAAGATAATCATTGCCGCTGACACCATTGTTACATATATGGGCAAGATAGTCCACAGACCCTTTGAGAAGGAACAGGCTGCGGAAATGCTCAGACTTCTTTCAGGACACAAACATACGGTTTATACAGGTCTTGCCATAATGTATAAGGAAGCTGACGGAAACTATAAGCTCCATTCATCGGTTACGGCAACGGATGTATATATGAGAGACCTTTCCGATGAGGAAATAGAAAGCTATGTTGAAACAAAGGAACCCTATGACAAGGCCGGCGGATACGGTATACAGGGCAAAGGCTCTCTTCTTATCGACCATATCGACGGAGACTATTTTAATGTTGTGGGACTTCCTCTTGTACAGCTTTACAAAGAGTTCAAGGAAAACGGCATAAACATAATGGACTTCTGGAAATAAAAAAGCGGTTTATACATACAGAGGAAATACTTCTGCTGTCTGATTTTTTTCACCGCAGGAAAGGACTTTTTATGGATTTAATAAAAAACGAATTTGACCGCATCATAGAAGAAAACGATATTTTCGGAATGACAAGGAGCTTTATGAAAGAATGTCTTAAAAACTGGTTTGAGGATGACCCGGAGGCCTTTACGGAAGATATGGGAGCGGATTTTGATACGGTTATGACCTCTTACCGCTTTTATGACGAAAAGGTGTCCTTTGACAAAAACTTTAATTTTGACCCTCCCCTTAATACGGTTACATGCATAATCGAAATCAGAGACCAAAATGACGATATATGTATGCACTACAGGGGAATATACGATTGTAAATTGAATATGATAGATGACTATATTTTAAAGTAAATGAAAACCTCCTGCCGTAATCATTCCGGCAGGAGGTTTTTTATCTGCTTCTCTTGAATTTATTAATAAAATAGTATGCCGCATCCACACTTTCCTTATGGGCAAGTATAACGTACTGCCTCGAATTACTGCGGTCATTGCCGAAATCCATGGCAGATACACGCCCGCCTCCCAAAATAGAGAAAATAAGAGTACGGTTTCCTCTGGGGTCGCGTATTTTTGTTTTCATATCCAGGCCCTCGTTTTCCAAAAACGCCTTAAGACCAAAAAATTCTTCCGCATCGTATGTGCTGTAAACTTCTCTGTAGGAAAACATAATAATACCTCCTTGCCTTTCAGCAGATTATCAGAATATAAATAGGTACTCATTTGATGTTTTTACGCTTATTCTCCCTTGTAATTTTCCTTTATCAGATGCTCGGCCATTTCAAAGTCACTTTTGGATACATAGAGATAGTACTGGGTCTGACATTCCGTGTCCTCAAAGAAGGTGTGAAGAGTGCCTTTTCTGCGGTTTGCGGAGCCGGTATATTTTGTATATGTGCTGTAGGATATTCCGTTGTCCTTTAAAATTTCTATTACCGTGGAAAACTGGCTTACATTGAAGGTGGTAAATACCTCCCTTTCGCCGTTTAAAAAGTGCTTCAGCCTCCTCATACAGACCCCTCCTTAACGCTTATTCATCTTCCAGACAGCCATAGTCTATTATAATTTTATTGCAGCTTATGCAGTTATAAGCGGCTGCCGAAAATCCTGTAAAGCGGTTGCCTTTACAAATATGAATTACATCACTGTGCAGTTCCTCAGACGCGAAAACATACTTTTTCATACTCCATTTCAATGCGCCGGAACTTTGTATAACGCCTTTAATCATATCTTTTCCGCAGTATGGACATTTCATAGCCTGTACCTCCCGTACGCCTGATTGTTTAAATAAATTATAACATAAAAATTTTTGCAGTCTGTAAATACAGTAAAAAAGTATATCCGCAATTATTTACAAAAATATGGAATGTTCATTGTGCATTTTTAAGTCAACGGCTTAGTTTTTACAAAACTGGCAATACTATCATTTGATATATGTTTGAGCTGAAAATAAAGCATTCTTTCAACTTTATTAAATTTACATAAGTCCTCATTCTTATATTGAAAAAAATTTTGAAAAAGGTTAATATTAAATATACTGGGTTTATTATACTCAGTTTCAGGAATTTGAATGGACAGACGCGCAAAAATGCGCCTTTATATAGGATACTGATGGACTTGATAATACGGATTGCAGAGAGGGGCAA
>CABPCX010000287.1 GCA_902406135.1 uncultured Eubacteriales bacterium | reverse complement strand
AATAAAGTCATCGGGTGTGAAAACTATGCGCTCAGCTGAAAGAGATGCCTTTATTGATAAGGTTTTAAGCCACGTAAAATTCAAATTCGACCATGAAGCCATAAGGGAAGAACTTGAAGAACATATGGAAGATATGCTGGAAGACTTCAAGGAAGAAGGTATGGACTCCAAAGAAGCTATGGCATCGGCAGTGCTCCATATGGGAGACCCGGATGAAATAGGAGAACAGCTCAATAAAGCCCATAAGCCGCTTTTAGGTACAATATGGCTTTTGTCCAAGACGGCGGCCATAATAATGATAGTTATAACAATTATATCCGTCATAGGGTCGGGAGTGAACATTATAAGCAACCTTACGGACGACTATGATATGGATAAGCGTTATTACGGCAATGTGCTTTATACCGTAGAAGTTGGAGAAAGGTTTAAAATCGACGATTTGAACATAGTCATTGATGAGCTTATATACTATGATAAAGAGGCTATAGAAATAAGATACCGTATGTGGGATGACCCCTTTTCCAGAAGTATCAGCTGGACATTCAGCTTTAATTATGACTGTTTTACTGATGAGGACGGAAACAAGTATCTGAGCGGCGGCGGAGGCGGCGGGGGCGGGCCCATATCCCGCTATCAGTCCTATATAGAAGGGTTTCCCTACGATGCGGAGAAATTCATAATTGACTACGATTACAACGGAAGAAAAATATACTGTGAAATACCGCTGACGGAGGCAAGGGAAGCGGCAGAGAAGGCAGCTGCCGAAAATACAAGTTCAGCGGACACAGAGAATATATCGGATTCATCAGACATATCGAATACGGAAGGCGTATCTGCCGAAGCGGAAAAGGAGGCTGATATAAATGAAACTGATTAAAAAAATAAACAGCCTCAGCCGTGGAAAACAGACAATAATATTTATAATTATTGCGGCTGTACTGTTTCTGCTGAGAGTGGGAACATCCAGAGACAAGTATTTCAGTCCTGAAGATGTAATGTATGCCTGTGAAAGAGGTCTGCACTACGGCCCTTCGGAAAAGGTTTTAAAGATCGAAATACAGGGGAAAGATGCCCTTGTAATAGGAAAATGCGAAGGCGGCCTTTCATCGGTCAGAGCCACAAAGGGGCTGTTTTTCTGGAAACTGGGCTATGACGGGTCGGGTACGGCCATAGAGGGTTTATGTGCCACGGATACCATAGATGCCTGGTATGACGAAGAATTTAATCTCGTATACGGCAGAAGTATGATTGATGATGTAAAAAGTGTTACGGTCATAATGGGAGAAGGAGAAAAGGCACTTTTCGGAATAAAAATGGATGTAGACAAGGACGGATTTTTCTATGGCACTCCCGAAAACTATGAACGCCAGGAAGAAGAATGGCCCTATACCATATATATTTCAGGCAGCGACAAGGCCGGGAATATAATATATGAAGATTCCCTTTTAGGCGAGGAGATATTTGACTCGGACGGCTCTTTGATTTATAGTAGTTTCAGAGAAAATTCGGGAGCTGAATAAAATTGAAAGATAAAATATCATTATATATACATATACCATTCTGCGTAAGAAAATGTCTTTACTGTGATTTTCCGTCCTTTTCGGGAATGGAGAGCATATTTGATGACTATGTAAGAATGTTATGCAGGGAAATAGACGAGACCTATTCCGATTACCGCGGAATGGAAGTAAAAAGCATATTTATAGGGGGAGGAACACCGTCTGTTCTTCCTCCTGCTCTTCTGGGCAGAATTTCGGACAAAATATTTTCAAGGTTTGACGTAGATTCCAAAGCGGAAATAACCATAGAGACCAATCCGGGAACCTTAGACGCCAAAAAGCTGGCGGAAATGAAAAGTATGTATTTCAATCGTCTGAGTATGGGGCTTCAGGCATGGCAGGACAGACTGCTTAAAAAACTGGGACGTATCCATACAGCTGATGAATTTGAGACTAACTTTTTACAGGCCAGGGATGCGGGATTTAAAAACATAAATGTTGACCTTATGTTTGCCCTTCCTGCACAGAGCCTTGACGACTGGCAGGAAACCCTTGAGAAGGTAATTAAACTCAGACCTGAGCATATTTCGGCCTACAGTCTTATAATAGAGGAAGGAACTCCTTTTTTTGATATGTTTGACAGGGGCGAGCTCAAGGAAACCGACGAGGACACCGACAGAAAAATGTATTATCTGGCCAAGGAAATGCTTTCCGATAAGGGTTATAAGCAGTATGAAATAAGCAATTTCGCCAAGGAAGGTTTTGAGTGCTACCATAATAAAGTCTACTGGAGGACGGAAGAATATCAGGGATTCGGTCTCGGAGCCCATTCCTATTCCGACGGCGTAAGATTCCATAATACCTATGATATGAAGGAATATTTAAGGGGAGAAGGCCTTAGGATGGATAAAGAATTTCTGAGCCTTCAGGAAAAACAGGAAGAATTTATGTTTATGGGCCTTAGAATGAACGAAGGCGTTTCCGAAGCGGAATTTTTGAGAAGATTCGGAGAAAGTATGGACA
>CABPCX010000286.1 GCA_902406135.1 uncultured Eubacteriales bacterium | reverse complement strand
AGGAACGTAGAAAAGAAAAACAGAAAATTGAAAATTTTGTTAAGGCCGAAGATAATATGAGGCAGATAAGGGCAGAGCGCAGGGCTGAGATGTTTGCCGACGGAAAGGAGCCCAATGCAATACAGAAATTCCTTATGGCTGAGGGCAAATACATAAACTATGAGAACAAACAGCTTATAGTCCTTGCAGTAGCAGCTATAATAGGTATAATAATCGTTATTTTTGCCTGTGTATCAGGAATAATAACAAAGGAAAAATTTGGTCTTGGCGGAGAAGTATCAAAAGCTATAGTTTACTCAAAGGATAACTCCCTTTACTGCTATGACCTCAAAAATGAGCCCGTTATGATTTCAGACAATCTTTCATCAGGCGGCTCAGCTACATACAGCTATGTTGGAAGCGGTACAGTAGTAGGCGAAGACGGAAAGAGCGTTTACTTTATTGATAATGTGGCTGCTGACGGAACTTTCAGCCTTAATTTCTATATGGCCGGAAAGAGTGCAGAACCTCAGCTTATTAGTGACAATGTAATTGACTACGAAATAAGCTATAAAGGCGACGGCGCCGTATATGTGGTTGAAGATGCTGAAACCGGAGACACAGCCCTTTATGCATACAGCAGAAAGAACGGAGAGTCAGCAAAATTAGCTGACAGTATAAATTCGGGAAACTCCAACTACGGAATTTCTTCAGACGGTAAAAAGGCAATCTATGTTTCTGATGAAGACGGAACAGTTACATTTAATATATGTAATGTTGACGGCAGCGGATTAAGCACAATTGATACGGATGTGGCACAGTATATCATTACTGAGGAGAACAACCTTATTTACTATATTAAATCCGTTGTTGGCGAAGATATGTCAAGCAGCTATAGTGTATATGAATATGACATTAATAAGGGCAAATCATCTCTTATTGATGAAAATGTCATAACTGTTGCACTTTCTTCAGAAGAAAATGCCCTTATCTATTATAAATTCAACGGAAATATGATAAAGGCTTCTGATATAATAAATGATGACGGTGATGATTCCGAGGAAACAAAGGCTCTCAGAGCTGAAGTGGCTGATTATGAATTTAAGGATATTACATGTTCAGTATACAGATATGAAGACGGAAAGACAGAACTTGTAAATGACAGCGTATTTACAGCCATTCCTATGGACAAGGAAGGAAAATATATTGCCTATACAGTTCCTCAGAAACTTGATGAAATAAAAATAAATCTTTCAGAAGTTTCATCCGTAAATGAGATATCAGCTCTTTACTATATGCAGGCTATGCAGGCTGACTGTGATACATATATTTATAAGCTCGGAGGATTTAACGATTACATCGTATTTGAAGACTCATATATTTATTCTTACACAAGCTCAGCTAATAATGCCCAGTTCGCATGCTTTACTAACTACGACCAGAGCACAGGAACAGGAAAGCTTATCTTAGCAACATTAAGCAAAGACGGAGTAAATTCATACGGCGAACTTGAGGATGACGTATCATCATTCCAGTTCCTTGGAGACGGTTCAAGAATAGCTTACCTCAGAGGTGTAGGCGATGACGGCGTAGGAACTCTTATGTATATTGAGAGCAATGTGGCCGATGAAGTAAGTGATTCAGCTTACTATTTCGAAGCTGCTGATGACTATAAGAGAAGAGTATTCTACCTTGATGAATATGACAGCTCTACTTACGGCGGAACATTCCACTACTATCAGCAGGCTAAGGATACTGTTGTAGACGAGAATGTATATATGTTCTCATACAGAAATAACGATAACGCACTCTATATGAAAGACTATGACCTTCTTACAGGAACAGGAGACCTTTACTACCTTGACGGAAGCAAATCCGTTCTTGTTGATGAGGATGTATCAAGCATATTTGATTTTTATGATGTAGCATAAGGAAGATTGACTATGATCAAAGAAACTTTTTCGCAGGAAGAGACTGAAAAACTTGGATATGAAATAGGGGCCAAAGCTGAAGCCGGACAGATATATTGTCTGTCCGGCAACCTTGGTGTTGGGAAGACCGTTTTTACTAGGGGTTTTGCCAGAGGCCTTGGTATAGATGAGCATATAACAAGTCCCACATTTACTCTTATAAACGAATATTACGGCAGACTGCCTCTTTACCATTTTGATGTATATAGGGTTGCAGATCCCGAAGAAATGGATTATATTGGTAGTGACGAGTATTTTTTTGGAAACGGTGTCTGCCTCATTGAATGGGCTGAACTTATAAAAGACATTATTCCTAAAAATGCGGTTTGGATAAAAATAGAAAAAAATCTGGACAAGGGTCTGGATTACAGAATGGTTACGATAGAGGAGGCTTAAAATGAAAATACTGGCTGTTGAGACTTCAGGCTCTGTAGCGGGGGTGGCTCTGACTGAAGATAATATATTAAGAGCAGAATTTACGCTTAATTATAAAATGACTCACTCACAGACAATAATGCCTCTTATAAATGAAGTAAAACAATATTTGAACCTTGACCTTAAAAGTATTGACTATATCGCCTGCTCGGCGGGGCCTGGGTCCTTTACAGGCT
>CABPCX010000285.1 GCA_902406135.1 uncultured Eubacteriales bacterium | reverse complement strand
TAATCGATAATGACGGCGTAAGCGACAGCCATATACTGCCCGGTGACGGATGCATCCCCCTTGGAGCGGTACTTAATGAAATACGATTTGCGGGATATGACGGACAGGCAACCATAGAGCTTGTTACCGGATATCTGAAAGAGCCTTCCGCTTATGCGTTTATGGCTTTAAAAAGAATACGAGAAGCAATGGAGGAAAAATAAATGGAGAAAAAAATCAGAATAGCAGCAGCAGGCGATAACTGTGTTGATGTATATGATAAAGAAGGAAAAGCCTTTCCCGGAGGAAATCCCCTTAATGTAGCCGTATATGTGGCACGTCTCGGCGGAGAATCCACCTATGTGGGAGCCGTAGGAACAGACAGCTACGGAAAGATGATGATAGACGCCATTAAGGGCAAAGGAGTAGATGTATCACATCTTAAGGTTCTTGACGGCAATACAGCGGTTACACACGTTGAAATTGTAGACGGCGACCGTATTCTCGGCGAATATGAAGAAGGCGTCCTGGCTGATTTTAAGCTTAATAAAGACGATATCGATTTTCTCTGCGGATATGATATGGTTGTTTCCGGACTTTGGGGAATGTGTGAAAACGAGCTTCCTGCATTAAAGGAAAAAGGTGCGGTAATAGCATTTGATTTTGCTACAAAGTTAGATGACCCCGTTGTGGGCATAGCTATCCCCTATGTTGATTATGCTTTCTTTGCAATTGATGACAAAGACGATGATGAAATAAAATCATTTATGATTGAGATGCATAAAAAGGGTCCCAAAGTCGTTGTAGTTACACGCGGTGAAAAAGGAAGTATGGCCTATGACGGAAAAGATTTCTATTCATACGGAATCGTAGAGTGCGACGTCATTGATACAATGGGCGCCGGAGACAGTTATATAGCAGGCTTCCTCTATGCAGTATGCCAGGGTAAAAATATTCCCGATGCAATGGCAGACGGTGCTAAAAACAGCAGCATAACAATCTCATATTTCGGAGCTTGGTAATAAGTTGTGACACACAAAAGCAGTATGGAAAAATCCATACTGCTTTTTTATATCCCCTTCAGCCTAAATTTAAATAAGACAATCGGAGGTTATTGTTTCTTCTATATCTGCCGCAATGGCCGCGGCTGTTATGGCAAGTACTTCCGAAATGGGATATTTAAGTCCTATTACATTTACCGAAAATTCCTGAGGCTCAATTTTTCTGCCTGACAGGGTTTTTATTTCCCTTTGGATACAGCACTGTATGCACTCTCTACCGTTTCTGTTTTCGGTGATTCCCGAAAAGGTTACAGATGATGTACTTTTCACTCCACAGGTTATAATATTTATGTTATCCGCAAGCAGGTATGGAAAATTTCCGCAGTCGTCTGCATTGATTATCAAATATCCATTTTCCTTTATGTTTCTGATTTTATTTATCCCCTCAAAATCAGATGATACAATAATAAGAATGTCATATTTGATAAGTTCATTTTTTAATGGGGCTTCACTGATTACCGCATCACAGTCATTTTTTTCTGCCTCTTTCAGAAAATTCATATACTCCAAATATGAGTCTGCTCCCGTATACCTTTCAGCCCTTATATCTGCGTCAATGTATTTTTTACAAAGCTGTCGTATGACTCTTTCTGCCCCTTCTCCGCAAACACCTATACAGACCATAATAAGCCTCCCAAAGCTAAATTATCATAGTAAAAAAGGTAATTCTAACTATATTATGCACTTATATCTATCAAATATACAGCTACCAAACACACAAAAAACTAAAGGTAGTCTCAAAACCATAATTAGTCATAATTCGTCAAAAGCCTTATATTTTCAGCATTAATTGATTTTATAGGAATATTGTCGAATTATTTTTCCAACAAAATTCTGTATTTTTCTTTTATTTTCTACAATTTGTATTAAAATATGATTGTAGATTGATACAGGGGGTTGTTGTTATGAAAAGTGCTAATCAGACTTATATTCTCATCGTCACATTAAACGACGATAAGGAATCAAAGGAATCTGTTGAAAAGTTCATTAATAATGATTATGTTTCTGCGGTTATATATGATGACTATAAAATACTGAAAAAGGACAGTACTCTTGATTCTGACATAATTCCAAATATAATCAGTGATATTAAGTCCGAGGAACTGTCTCTGTTTTTAAGAAGACTTAATCTGCTTCCCAATCACAGCGGTTTTCACTACCTGATTACAGCCATCGCCTATCAGCTTTCTAACCCGGGTCAGCCTGTATATATCACAAAATATATTTATCCTTATGTAGCTAAAAAGTTTAACTCCACTCCAAGCAGAGTTGAAAGATGTATGAGAAATGCCATAGACTATTCCTGGCAGAATGACGGATGCGCAAGATTTGAAGAAATAGCAGGTTTCCATATAACCAAAAAGCCTACTAATTCACAGTTTATTTCTCTTGCCGCCGAATACATAAGAATGCACAAAGATAACATTTACGAATAAAAGGCCGCAAAAGCGGCCTTAATTATTTATTATTAATTATTATTGATTTTTCTCAAGCTTTGATACCAGATTCGGGTCCGGGTCAACATAGAGAGTTT
>CABPCX010000284.1 GCA_902406135.1 uncultured Eubacteriales bacterium | reverse complement strand
TTCCTTAGCGCTTTCAGCCAGCTTTTCCACTGTGGTATATACGACCTTTTCATCGGGCCATGTAGCTTTATAGATAATGGCCGCAGGAGTATTTTTATCATATCCGCCGTCTATAAGCTCTCTGCTTACTTTTTCCGTAAGGCCTGCTGAAAGAAATATTACCATTGTCGCATTATGCGCTGCAAAGCTTCTTATGCTTTCTTTTTCAGGTACAGGAGTTCTTCCTTCAGCCCTTGTTATTATTACGCTCTGGCTTACTTCGGCAGGAGTAAACTCCGTCTTTAAAGCAGACGCCGCACCAAACATAGAACTAACCCCCGGGCAGTAATCATATTTGATTTCCAGTTCGTCAAGGGCGTTCATCTGTTCCAGTATTGCTCCGTAAAGCGACGGGTCTCCCGTATGGAGCCTTACGGTTTTAAGGCCTTCTTCCTCAGCGTTTTTCATTACCGTTACAGTTTCTTCCAAAGTCATTTTTGAGCTGTCATATATCTTACATTCTTTTTTAGCCCAGTTAAGTATTTCTTTATTTACAAGGGAGCCGGCATATATTATCACATCAGCCTCTTTTATAAGATTCATTCCCCTTACAGTTATCAAATCAGGAGCGCCGGGTCCTGCTCCTACAAAATTAATCATTATACCACCTCAAATAAAAAGCCGTGCATACGCACGGCATAGTAAAAAGATGCCCCTGTCATAAAGACAGGAGCACGTATTTCATTCTTAAAACCACGGCCGCGCCTTCCTTTGCCCGAAAGCGTATACCCTTTGATACCATCGGCGACCTGACTTATAAGCCGCAGCTTAAATACAGTAATGGCTGTTGCGACGGATTCCCACCGTCTTCCCCGATTCTCCTAAGAGCCGGCATCAAAAAATACATATTAAATTAATTTAATTATACCAATGACAGAGTTGTTGTCAAGAAACCGTCAAAACAGAGTCAGCTGTTTAGCTGTGGATTTTTTAAGCTCGTCAGCCTTTTCCCTCTCAATAAGTTTTTCGGAAATGGAATCAAGAAAATATGAACTGTCTTTTCCTGCGGTTATTATTATTTCATCTTCAGCCCTTGTAAGACCTACATAGAAAAGTCTTTGTTCTTCGTCTCTGTCACACTCTCCGTTATATCTTACATAGGGAACCGTGCCGTTATTTATTCCCGCCAAAAATACAACCGGAAATTCCAGACCCTTTGCGGCATGAAATGTCATAAGGGAAACACAGTTATTTACTGCTTCTTTTCCTCCGCTTCTTACGACGTCTCCTTCCCTGCCAAGCACTATATCATTGATAAAATCACCCATATTTTTGTACATCACGGCAGTTGAATACAGCTTTGCCATTTCTTTGCTGTCCTGAAGCCCGTTTTCCGTAATATATTCAGCCACAGCTATGGACGGCTTTTTATTTTTTGGTAGGGTCTTTAAGAAGGCTGTTGCTTTTATTACGTCCGCATCTCTTAAATATCTGTCTTTTCCTGACACCTTATAGGGTATGCCTTCTTTTTTGAGACATTCTTCTATTATCTCAGCCTGACGGTTGGTTCTGTATAAAACGGCTATCTCGGAAAACGGTTTTATTTTCGTTTCCCTTCGTCCGCTCAGCTCTCCGTCGGTATACACCATGTCTATGCCTCCGGCTATTCTGTTTATCTCCTTTGCGATAAAAACTCCCTCGGCAAATGGTATCTCAGCAGTCACTATTCTTATTTTTTCACCGTTTTTTCTGTTTGGAGACAGCTTCGTTTTACCGCCCATAACATCGGCTGAACAGTCTATTATTTCCGGTGTTGAACGATAGTTTTCAGTAAGTCTTATTACCCTTACAGGCGCAAAGTCATCTTCAAATCTTTCAAAACATCTGCTGTCAGCCCCTCTAAATCCGTATATGGACTGGTCAGGGTCGCCTATTACAAATACGCTTTTCGCTTTTTCGCTCCACTTCTTTATGAGCCTGTACTGCATCTCATTTATATCCTGCACCTCATCGACAAGAAGATACGGCATTTCTATATCCTTTTCCAGCGCCTTTATAAGTATATCGTCAAAATCCATAACGCCTTTTTGCTCCATTTCGGAAACATAAGCATCATATATTTCATCAGACAGCATATTTTTGTCTATTCCGTTTTTTCTTAATGAAACTGCATTGACTAAAGACGAGGGCGTCATTTTTAATCCTAAAGATTTAATTACGCTTTCCGCTGTTTCAAGAGTTTCTGCTTCGCTGGCTATTTCAGCGTTTTTAAGGTGTTTCAGGCATATTGAATGGAATGTTCCCACCTTTATGGATTTTACGGAACGCTTTCCCTTAAACATAACTTCAAGTCTTTCTCTCAGTTCCCTTTCGGCCTTATTGGTGAATGTAACCGCAGTTATATCTGACGGATCAACTCCGTATTCGTTTATCAAAAACGCAATTCTGCATATGAGAGTCTTGGTTTTTCCTGTACCTGGGCCCGCAATTACGGCAACGGCTCTGTCCTGTGCCTTAGCAGCTTCCAGCTGTCTGTCATTAAGGCCCATATTTTTTTCGGTTTCAGTAACTATCTCTGTATGCTCTTCTTCCTGCT
>CABPCX010000283.1 GCA_902406135.1 uncultured Eubacteriales bacterium | reverse complement strand
CCCGACCCACGGCTTAGAAGGCCGTTGCTCTATCCAACTGAGCTACTGATCCATATTCAAAACATACAAAAAGCGGGTGAAGAGAATCGAACTCTCGTGTTCAGCTTGGAAGGCTGACGTTCTACCATTGAACTACACCCGCACTGTCAATCAACAAAAACTATTATACACACTTTTTAGTCATTTGTCAACTGTTTTTTTAATTTTTTTATTTTTTCTTTTTGATTAACATCTTCCGAAATGCTCGCCTGAGCTCTTGAAGAAGTCATCATTTTTTGCGGTGAGATTATATTACCACTTTTTATATTATATGTCAACATTTTTTTCAAATAGTTTTAAAAAATTATTTGAAATGTTATTTATAGTTAAATCCCGTTTAAAACCATAATATATATTTAAGCCAGCTATTGAATTTTTTCTTTTATTGTAATAGAATAACCGTTATCGCTATAAAGTAATTTATATTCGGGGGTATTATCAATGAGACTGGATTTGACGGAAGGCAGTCCCTTTAAGCTTTTATTTAAGTTTTCCCTTCCAATATTGATAGGAAACGTTTTTCAGCAGTTGTACAATATGGCCGATACTATCATAGTAGGCCACACCATATCTTCAGACGCCATGTCCGGTGTAGGATGCACCGCATCAATAACATTTCTTATACTTGGCCTTGTCTGGGGACTGACATCAGGGTTTGCAGTAAGAACAAGCCAGTTTTTCGGAGCTAAAGATGAAAGAGGCATAAGAAAAAGCATCGCAGTATCTTTGGAGCTGTGCATTATTATGACAATTCTTCTTATAGCGCTGGCTGTGCCTATGACCGGCCCTCTTCTTAAAGCAATGAAAACGCCTGACAGTTATTATGACTATGCTTATTACTACCTTATAACAGTTTTCTGGGGAATAGGAGCAACAGTATTATATAATATAGCAGCAAATACTCTTCGTGCAGTAGGAGACAGCAGAACACCCCTTTACTGCCTTGTATTTTCCGCTGTATTAAACGTAATACTCGACTTTGTATGTATCGTATATTTTAAAATGACTTACATAGGAGCGGGATTTGCGACCGTAGTAAGCCAGTTTATTTCCGGAGCCGTTTGTATAATATATATGTTTGCGGCCTACCCTTCCTTAAGGCTTAAAAAGTCAGACTGGAGCTTTAACTGGAATATTATTTACGGCCATATATGTGTAGGCCTTCCAATGGCTCTGCAGTATTCCATAACAGCCATCGGCTGTATATTCCAGCAGACAGCTCTTAACGGATTAAACTCTTCTATGCCCGGAGTAGTTACGGGATATACGGCTTCAAGCAGAATAGACAACATATCCAGCCAGACATTCAACTCTTTGGGAACGGCATCAGCTACATACGCAGGACAGAATTACGGAGCTCAAAAATTCGGCAGAATAAAAGACGGTGTTTTTGCTGCAATGGTGTTTTCTTTTATTTCCTGGCTTATTGCCATTGTATTTTGTTTCGGTCTGGGAAGACCCCTTACAGGGCTTTTCCTTAACGGTTCTACAATAAATGATGCAGCATCATACAGTGATATGATGAACTATTCCATGAAGTTTCTTATTTATCAGTGTATGTTCTATCCCTGCCTTGCAATCGTATACGTTTACAGAAATACACTTCAGGGAATCGGAAAATCCGCTGTAACAACCATAGCCGGCGTTACAGAGCTTGCAGGCAGGTCTGTGACAGCCTTTATTCTTGTAAAATATATAGGATTTACAGGCGTATGTCTGTCTAATCCCATTGCCTGGATAGTTGCTGATATTTTCCTGCTTATAACATACGCGGTAACAATGAAAAGGTATGGCGGTGTCTGCAGATATTCTATTAAAAGACTATTTAAGAAAAATACAGAAAATATATAAAGCAAAAAACTCCCGGCTTTAAAGACCGGGAGTTTTTTTGTTTATGCAGTTTCTTTATTTATAGTCTGCGCCCGCTTTAGGTGCATTTACGCATTTATTTCCACCAATTTTTCCTTTACCCAGGCACCATATATTTCTCTTAAAACATTAACTTCTGACCTGCCCATGGTGGCCTCATTTACCATCTGCGTAAAACTGTTTTCATTATCCTTATCAAGTAGTACTATAAACTCAACTTTATCTGTATAAAGGGTTTCCTTAAGTATGTACTCCCCTTTGGTTATCTCATATTGTATTTTTCCCGAAGTATTATAGTCAGTCACAACGGAACATTCTTTATAGTGTCTTACCTTCGCTATGCCAGCTTCTTCAATGCCCAGCTTTGCGCATCTTCCATAGGCCCTTACAAGCCCTCCTGTTCCAAGGAGAGTACCTCCGAAATACCTTGTAACAACAACGGCGGTATTTTTTATGTCTCCGCCCGCAAGAACATCAAGCACAGGTTTTCCCGCAGTACCCTGGGGTTCTCCGTCGTCGCTTGAACGCTGTATTTCATTTCTTTCACCTATCTGATAGGCAAAAACATTATGGGTGGCGTCCCAATACTTCTTCTTCATTTCAGCTATAAACGCTCTGGCTTCGTCTTCGCTTTTTACCGGACATACCGTAGCTATAAATCTGGATTTTTTCTCAATCAGCTCCGCTTCAGCCCT
>CABPCX010000282.1 GCA_902406135.1 uncultured Eubacteriales bacterium | reverse complement strand
ATTTGAAGTACTTCCCAAGAAGGAAGTTGCTGTTCTTCTTCATGAGAAAGAGAAACTTGACAAGAACCTTGGCGGTATCAAGGAAATGACAAGAATTCCCGATGTAATGTTCGTTGTTGACCCTAGAAAAGAAAAGATTGCTATTCAGGAAGCACACATTCTTGGAATTCCCGTTGTTGCTATTGTTGATACAAACTGTGATCCCGAAGAAGTTGATTACGTTATCCCCGGAAACGATGACGCTATTCGTGCCGTAAAACTTATCGCTTCAAAGATTGCTGATGCAGTTATCGAAGCAAAACAGGGCGAACAGCAGGCAGCTGCAGAGGAAAACGCTGAGGTTTCTGAAGACGCTGAATAATCTAAATTACGGAGGTATTTAAAATGGCAATCACAGCTAGCATGGTTAAAGAACTTAGAGAAATGACAGGCGTTGGTATGCTTGACTGCAAAAAAGCACTTGCAGAAACTGACGGCGATATGGAAAAAGCAGTTGAATATTTAAGAGAAAAAGGTCTTGCCGCTTCAGAAAAGAAGGCTGGACGTATTGCTTCAGAGGGTGTATGCCTTTCATACCTTTCAGAAGATAAGAGCGTTGGAGTTGTTGTTGAAGTTAACTCAGAGACAGACTTCGTTGCAAAGAACCCTGTATTCAGAGAATATGTTCTTCAGGTTGCAGAGCATATCGCTTCTTCACAGGCAGCAGATGTTGATGCACTTCTTAACGAGGCTTGGAAGTTTGACACAAGTATGACAGTTGCTGAAGCTCTTAGCAGCAAAGTTGCAGTTATCGGCGAAAACCTTAAAATCAGAAGATTTGAGAAATATACAAAAGACGGTGCAGGCACAATCGTTTCTTACATCCACGGCGGCGGAAGAATCGGCGTTATGATCGAAATCGCTTGCGACAACGTTACAGAAGCTGTTGAAGAAATGGGCAAGAACATCGCTATGCAGATCGCTGCTCTTAACCCTCAGTTCATCGCAGTTGACGATGTACCCGCTGAGTTCATCGCTAAGGAGAAAGAAATCCTTACACAGCAGGCTATGAACGATGAAAAGAACGCAAAGAAACCCGCTAACATCATCGAAAAGATGATCGAAGGAAGACTTAATAAGGAAATGAAAGAAATCTGCCTTATCGAGCAGCCTTACGTAAAAGACGGTGACCTTTCTGTTAAGAAATACATTGAGACAGTTGCTAAAGAAGTTGGAGCACCTATCACAATCAAGAGAATGGTTCGTTTTGAAACAGGCGAAGGTCTTGAAAAGAAAGAAGAAAACTTTGCAGAAGAAGTTGCAAAAGCTGCAAGATAATCTTTGCTTTATGTGAAATTTGTGGCACATTATCTTATGATAGTGTGCCATTTTATTTTGCTTGAAAAGTTGAAAAAAGCTTGAATTTACTTGTTAAAGTCAAAACACAGTATTGAATGTTTAAATGAACTTATTTATATGAATATATATTTTAATAACTAAAATCTAAGAATATGATTAAATATTGGCAAAAAATTCACGAAATTGGTTTAACCAGTTGTATTTTTGAGGTGTTTGTATTAAAATATAAACAGTATAATTAGTGAAGGTGATAGAGATGAATAGTAAAAATCAATTTGAAGTCAGCGCAGCTGATGCAGCTGATACATGTGATGTATCTGCGCCTGAACAAAGCAAAGATAAAGCTTATGAAAAAGTTGTACTGTATGTTAAGGAAAGAATAAGAAATGGCGAGATAAAGGTAGGGGACAAGCTTCCCACTGAAAGGGAGCTTTCGGAAAAACTTGAGCTGAGCAGAAACTCCGTCAGAGAAGCTCTGCGCACAATGGATAATATGGGACTTATTTCATGCCGCCAGGGCTCAGGAAACTATCTTACAGGAGACCTCCAGAGAATAATTGAGGAATCCATGTGTATGATGTTTATGCTCAAGCAGATAGATGACCTTGCCGTAAGCCAGCTGCGACGTGCCCTTGATAAGCAGGCTATAATACTTGCTATAAAGAATTTTAGGGAAAACAGCAGAGATGAAATAGAGGAAATGATAGAGCGCCTTAAAGAGTGCGAGGCAAACAGAGCCGTATTTCTTGATAAGGAAATACATATGCTTATAGCAAAATATGCGGATAATAAGCTTATGGAAATAATAAATGATTCACTTTCAAGAACAATGGAGAAGTTTATTTCAATGGCCAGAAAGTACGTTATTGCCAATGAGGGTGACGTCCTTTCCGAGCTTCATAAGGATATGCTTATGAGCATTGTTGAAGGAAATGTAGAAAAGGGCGTATTTGCTGTAAATAAGCATTATGACGTTATCGACAAGTATATATCTAAAAAATAAAGCTGGCTGTGCCAGCTTTAAAATTTTCTATTGATTTCTTAATTGATATGTAATACTTTTTTATTAAAATGTTAATTGACAAAATAAGCTCCAGAATCTATTATATTGGTGAATGGTACTACCATACAATATGTTTTATGTTTCCCCAATTTTGCATATAACATTTATGAGTAATTCCTTCTTCCGCCGCATAATTTATGCGGCGGTTTTTTGTATACTGAATTAAAGATTGTATTGACAAAAATACAATAATGTACTATAATAAAAACATAGATAGCAGATGCAA
>CABPCX010000281.1 GCA_902406135.1 uncultured Eubacteriales bacterium | reverse complement strand
GAACCACCCTTGCCGCCGCCGATAGGAAGGCCTGTAAGAGAGTTTTTAAAGATCTGCTCAAAACCAAGGAACTTAATAACGCCTAAGTTTACTGAAGGATGGAAACGAAGTCCTCCTTTGTAAGGTCCGATAGCGCTTGAGAACTGTACTCTGTAACCTTTGTTAACGTGTACTTTTCCAGCGTCATCTACCCAGGGAACTCTGAACATAATAACACGTTCAGGCTCAACAAGTCTCTCAAGGAGAGCAGCGTTCTGGTATCTTTCGTCTTTTTCAATGATAGGTTTAAGAGAATTAAGAACTTCCGTTGCTGCCTGATGGAATTCGGGCTCGCCGGGATTTTTCTTAATAAGTTCAGCTAATACTGAATCTACATAACTCATTTAAAATTCCCCCTAATGTATTTATTTTGGCCTGTCCTCATAAGGGGCTGGCTTTATTGAGTATCATTATATACACTTCAAAGTTACAAAGCAATAAAATTCTTCAAATTATGATAATTTTTTATATTTTGAATAATTTTCATATTCTATTACATTCCAAAAATTTAATTTTTGCCTATAAATACGTTGTGCTTTAGCACTAATGACAGAAATAAATTTAATAGTTTATAAAATTGTGCTATACTATTATATATATTTTTAAAAATTGGAGGTATAAATATGATATTATATTTCAGCGGTACCGGCAACAGCAGACACGCTGCTGAATTGATTCATTCTGTAACAGGCGGAGATATAATTTCCATTAACGATATAATAAAACACTCAAAACCGTCTGTTTTTGAATCGGAAGAACCCTATGTAATCGTCTGTCCCACCTATGCCTGGAGTTGAAGACTTCATAATGAAGGCTGAATTTAAAGGCAGCAAACGTGTATATTTTGTTCTTACCTGCGGTGACGGCGCCGGAAACGCCACAAATTACGCAAAAGAACTGGCCCATAAGAAAAAACTTATATTTAAAGGCCTTAAGTCCATTGTTATGCCTGAAAACTATATAGCAATGTTCAACTCTACCTCACCCGAAGCAGCCGATGAAATACTCAAAAAAGCCGATAAGGAAATACTTATTACAGCCGAGAAAATCAAAAACTCTTCTCCCATAAGGGATAATGTAGGTTTTTCAGGTAAAATACTCAGCGGTATAGTTAATCCTGTTTTTTATTCTCTTTTCGTCAGTGCCAAGGGATTCAGGGCTACAGAGCAGTGTATTTCCTGTGGAAAATGCGTGGAAGTATGTCCGCTGAACAATATTTCATTATCTGACAAAAGACCCGTATGGGGTGATAACTGCACTCATTGTATGGCCTGCATAAGCTACTGCCCTCAGGAAGCCATAGAATATAAAAACAAATCCGTCGGCAAACACAGATACCATTATGAAGACTGATAAGGAAAGGAAAACAGATGAGAATTGAAACAGAAAGGCTTATTTTAAGGCCGGTATGCAAAGAGGACTGTTATGATATATTTGAGTTATCAAAGGACCACAGTGTCGGAAAAAACGCAGGCTGGAAACCCCACGAAAGCATTGAGGAAACAAAGAAGATACTAAATGAGATTTTTATAGGAAAAGACGGTATTTTCGCCATAGTTTTAAAGGACACTTCAAAGGTTATAGGAACAGTGGGCCTAATTGATGACACTGCAAGAAAAAACAGCACAGCAAAGATGATTGGCTATTCCTTATCCCATAAATACTGGGGTTTAGGCTATATGACCGAATCAGTAAAAGCAGTCATTGAATATGGCTTTACATTTATGGACTTATCCATAATATCCGCCAGCTGCTATCCCCATAATCAACGTTCAAAATCCGTTTTAAAAAAATGCGGTTTTGAGTATGAAGGCACCCTTAGACAATGCGATGTCATATACGACGGTACGGTTTATGACTGCGAATATTATTCCATAACCGAAGATGAATATAAAAAAATAACGGCCTGAATAATCAGACCGTTAAATTTTAGTCCCGGGATGTCGTTCCCTGCCTTTTGACACCTAGCCAGAGCTAGGTGGGTGTCCGCAGATAAAATTCTGCAATCCGCTGCCCAAAGGGAATTATCTTGCGGCCCTGCATAAGTTCTTTTCGTCTAGGACTCCCGTATTTGAAATGTAGGTTCAAAATAAACAGGATGTCGAGCATCCCCGGAAATTTTATTTTCTATGTGCTTATTATACTACGATTATTTATGAAATTCAATATCCTAATTTTATATTAGATTAAATATCTCATAACAATGGTTTAAAAAATTTTACAGTTCAAAGCACAGCTTTACGTTTTTTCATAATAATATGACAACTATTCATATTTTATCTGAACAAAGATCTGATAACAACTATCATCCCTCCGGCCGCTGCAAACATATCTGCAATGTTGAATATGGGAAATTTTCCTGCCTTTATATATATAAAATCTGTCACTTCGCCTTTTTTTATACGTTCAGCAAGATTTCCCATTCCTCCGCCTAAAATTAAAGCCGCTCCGATTTTATCCAGAGGTTTTGCTCCGATTTTTAAAAGGTGGATAAGATATAGGGCAACTGCGCAGGTGGCAGCCGAAGATGATGCAAGCACCACTTTTCTTCTGTCGTCAAATTTATTATATGCTAACCCTTTATTTTTTATGTG
>CABPCX010000280.1 GCA_902406135.1 uncultured Eubacteriales bacterium | reverse complement strand
AAAAAAGCCAGCTGAAAAATAAAAATAAGGCGCTTAAGGTCCTTTATTCAAGAATTTATGATATGGAGCTCAAAAAGCATAACGAGGAAATAGCAGGCGAAAGAAAGGCTCAGGTCGGTACGGGAAACAGAAACGAGAGGATAAGAACATATAATTTCCCTCAGGGAAGGGTTACCGACCATAGAGTTAATTTGACGCTTTATAAAATTGACAATATAATGGAAGGAGATATCGATGAAATAGTCGATACTCTGTCCGCAGCTGAGAGAGCTGAAAAACTGAAGGGCGAAGAATAATTTAAGACATACCCCGGCGGCATATAATTTATTATATATGTGTTTGACGGGAGATAATATATGAAGAAACTTAAATCAATACTGTGTGACATAGTTAACGGAGCAGCCGGAGGCGCCTTTATAGCCGCAGGCTCAATGGCCGCCATAGATTATATGGAAAGAGGACCGTCGAAAGCCTTGCTGCTTGCCGTTTTAGGAATAGTATTGTGTATTGTCTTTGAGTACGCCCTTAAGTCCCGCGCCGCTGTATGCGCCGTATCTTTGGGACTGTTTTTATTAGGCTTTTTCTCAAATTCGGAAATAATCAAATGTTTGGCGTCAGGATTTGTCATATATGCGGGATGCGCTTTGGCTTTGCCGGAAAAGAATGTTTTTACCGATGCGGTTACGGCAGCATCGGCTTCCGTAGGATTTATGGCTGTGCTGATTGCGATGTTGTAGTAATGGGGAGGCATAAAATGAATAGTTTTATTTCAAAAGAAGCTGTAAAAAGCGCCGTAGTAGACAGTCTTAGAAACTTATTCAGAAAGACCGTCGACAACGCTACAGATGTGGAAATATACGAAGCGGCGGTTTATGCGCTTAGAACTGTATTTACGGAAAAATGGATTAAAACACACGATGAATATAAAGAAAAAGATGTAAAGATGGTTTATTATCTTTCCATGGAATTTTTGATGGGAAGATTTTTCGGCAACAGTGTTATGAACCTGCTTATGTATGACACTGTAAAGGAAGCCCTTGAAGAGCTGGGCCTTGATTATAATACCCTTGAAAATACGGAGCAGGACCCCGGTCTCGGAAACGGAGGCCTCGGAAGACTTGCTGCCTGCTTCCTTGATTCGCTCTCAACTATGGAGTATCCCGCATACGGCTGCGGTATAAGATATCATTACGGAATTTTTGAACAGCAGATAGATAACGGATATCAGGTGGAAAGACCCGATAACTGGCTGGCTAACGGCGACTTCTGGTCCATAAAGAGAAGCGAGTACGAAGTTGAGGTAAAATTCGGAGGAGATGTCCGTACCGAATTAAAGGAAAACGGCGAGCTCAAATTTATACAGGAAAATTATTCATCCGTAATTGCCGTACCCTATGACTATCCTGTAATCGGATACGGAAACAACACGGTAAATACACTGCGTCTTTGGGAGGCACGTCCCAAAAACTTCTTTGACCTCCAGTCATTCAACGCAGGAAATTACGCAAAAGCCCTTGAGGAGCAGAATATAGCCAACACCATAACAGAGGTGCTTTATCCTGCCGATGAACATATACAGGGCAAGGAGCTTCGTCTCCGCCAGCAGTACTTCTTTATTTCAGCTACGGTCCAGAGGGTAATCGACAGATTCAAGAAGGACCACAGCGACTTTAAGCTTCTGCCTGAAAAGGTAGCTTTCCAGCTTAATGATACTCATCCAAGCATAGCCGTGGCTGAGCTTATGAGAGTGCTTGTTGATGAAAATGACGTCCCCTGGGATGACGCTTGGGAAATCACCACAAAGGTATGCGCATACACTAACCATACCATAATGTCAGAGGCCCTTGAAAAATGGCCCATAGAGCTTTTCAGCCGTCTTCTTCCCAGAATATATATGATAATTGAGGAAATAAACAGACGTTTCTGCATAGAGCTTGTTCAGAAATACGGAAATAATCCCTCAAAGATACACGATATGTCTATTATCGCAGACGGACAGATTAAAATGGCATACCTTGCCATCGTAGGAAGCCATTCCGTAAACGGTGTTGCCAGACTTCATACGGAAATACTCAAAAATCAGGAGCTTAAAAACTTCTATGAGTTTTATCCCTATAAGTTCAACAATAAGACAAACGGCATAACCCAGAGAAGATGGCTTCTCCATGCAAACCGTCCTTTAGCCGAGCTTATAAGCAGTACAATCGGCGATAAATGGATAACTGACCTTGATGAACTCAATAAGCTGCTTCCTTATGCCGATGA
The DNA here is from genome assembly GCA_902406135.1 of uncultured Eubacteriales bacterium. GTDB lineage: Bacteria > Bacillota > Clostridia > Lachnospirales > Anaerotignaceae > Metalachnospira. Next base: position 368 of record CABPCX010000280.1, on the reverse strand, counting down.
CAGTGAGTTCAGAGGAAAGTTTATGGCAATCAAGAGAGAAAACAAAAAGGCCCTTGCCCAGTATATCAAAGAAACAAACGGAATAGACGTTGACCCTGAGTCAATATACGATATACAGGTAAAGAGACTTCATGAATATAAACGCCAGCTGCTCAATGTTTTCCATATAATTGACCTTTACTTCAGAATAAAGGCAAATCCTTCTATGGAAATTACGCCCAGAACATTTATTTTCGGAGCTAAGGCTGCTGCCGGATATAAGAGAGCCAAGGATATAATCAAGCTTATAAATTCGGTGGCTGACGTTGTAAATAATGACCCTGATGTGGCAGGCAGAATAAAGGTAGTATTTATGGCAAACTACTGTG
>CABPCX010000279.1 GCA_902406135.1 uncultured Eubacteriales bacterium | reverse complement strand
AAGAGTATCTACATTTTTCTTAAGTTCGGCAATACCCATTTCAGCATTGGACATTCTCTTCTTTCCCTCGAAGAAGAAAGGTTTTGTTACAACGCCGACTGTAAGTTTGCCCATTTCCTTTGCAATTCCGGCAACCTTGGGAGCAGCACCAGTACCTGTTCCGCCGCCCATACCTGCTGTTACAAATACCATGTCGGCATCTTTAAAAGCATTAGCAATTTCTTCTCTTGTTTCGTCAACGCTCTTTTCTCCTACCTCAGGATTTCCGCCGGCACCAAGTCCTCTTGTAAGTTTCTCGCCGATCTGTATCTTTGTCTGAGCGAGTGATCTGTCGAGCTGCTGTTTATCTGTATTAATAGAAATGAAGTCCACTCCGGTCATATTGTCAGCGATCATTCTGTCTACAGCGTTATTTCCGCCGCCGCCTACACCTACAACCTTTATCTGTGCAACATTAGTGTTATTCATGTCAAATTCAATTCCGGCCATTGTAATCCTCCTAAACTCTCTCCAGTATATGTAAATTTTTTATCATCAAGCTGGTAAACATAATTATTCATTCTTGAATTCTCATATTACATTGTATATTGTTTTTGTCTAATATTCAATAAAAAAATTAATTTTTAAAGAAATTTTTAAGGTAAATAAAAATCAAGTTGAATATTTAAAAATAATAGGTTTGCTTAAATCCTGAAGATCCAGTGTTCCCATATCTCCTTCGGGTATTTCAGCCACCGCTTCAATCATGGTTTTTATTTTCTCTTCCATCCTTGAAGTGTCTCCAAGCAGAACCTTTATATTATCAACATAGGCATAAATATTCTCACTGTCTGCAACATTTATGCTTACATCTTTATCAAGCATATCATACTTTGTCATAGCTTTTGAAATAATAAGTGCCGCCTCAAAAGCTTCTTCATTTTCAACCTGCATTACCTCTCCAACAGTAAATGAACTGAATTTCAGTCCTTCTATTATAGGAAGGTTCTCTGATGTCTCGCTTTTAACATCAATTACTCGTCCCTCTCTGTCTATATAAAGGTAATTTCCAAGATAATTTATATATCCGCATATTCTGTTTTCGGTTATGGTCACAACCATTGTGTCGGGAAATCTGAAAGAAATATCAGCATTTGATATATATTTATCGCTTTCAAGTATTTTCTCGGCTTTTCCTTTATTGAAGAAAACTCCGTTATCTCCGGTATAAAGGCCTATTCTTGAGCATATATCTTCCTTTGTAAAATACTGAAGCTCATTTATCTCTATATTCTTAACAGCAAAAACCGGAGATGCAAGTATAACCGCTCCAACTGCCACAAGCGCCGCAGCTGTGCCTATAATTTTTCCAACAATGTTCTTTTTTCTTTTTCGAACCTGTTTGGGATGTTTCTTTGGTGCGCTTTTCTTTCTGTCCTCTGATGTTTCGTCAAAATCATCTTCAGATTCAATGCCGCCTTCATCAGCGTCATCTTCTTCGCTGTCATCATCCGAAACCTTTGTCTCTTCGGTCATTTCCTGTTCTTCATCGTATGTATATTCATCACTGTCATAGTCTTCGTTAAAATCTTCGTCAACGTCATCGGTCTCTTTTTCAGCAAAAAATTCTTTTATATATTCTCTGTATTCAGATAAATCTATTACTTCCGCTTCTTTACCGTCTTTCTTTTCTCCGTTGTCTTCATCGAATGAAAATTTTATTTCCTTCATTAATATACATCACCTGACTTTCCGGGCATCAGCCTGTCTAATCTATATAGTATAATAGTTTAATTGCCCTAATGTCAATAAAATAAACTTTTTTCACTCACCTATTGAAAAAATCCTCATATTATATAGCATATAAAATATATGGGAGGCATTGGATATGTCTTGCTGTGAATCAACTTTCAACTGCTCAGCGCAGTCTAATGCAACTACAGAAGATTGTATTATAGCTTATAAAATTTTTGATCAGTGTCGTAAACAGATTTGTTTAACACCTTGTCTGCTCGGTCCGGCCCGCTGCGCAAGGAACACAGCTTCATGCAACGAAATACTTCAGGAAGGCGACATCATCGTTCCGCCTATGAATGCCGCTTCAGTTTCTATCGATGACCTTTGTCTTTGCAAAATACTCATTACAAAGAAAAAAGAAAACGCCTTCAGAACAGGTTACTGGGACGTTGAAGTAAAATTCGTATTCTCTTATACAATAACTTTCAAAGATTCTGACTGCAATTTCATCACCTGCACAAGAGCAACTAGTGTTTACACAATGCAGGTAACACTCTTTGGTTCTGTCGGAAGCGATACTGCAATGGCTACTGACCTTGTAAAAGCTGACGGATTATCAGCATCATCAGGCCCCTATGTATCCGTTGAAGCTAAAGCTGCCGGCCTTTCCGCCGAACTCAGACTCACACCTAAATGCAATTGCGACTGCGGATGCGACTGTGGATGTGACGACTGTGTTACTGAAGTTCCTACAGCAGTATGCGTTACTATCGGACTTTTTGCCATCATAAGACTTTTCCGTCCTGTAAATATGCTTGTTCACAGCTATGGATGCTGCATCCCTGAGGACTGCACAGGCGCAGAAAGTTCAGAAAACGTATGCGACTTCTTCAACAGTCTCTCATTCCCTTCAGATATGTTCTGCCCTCCTACGCGCA
>CABPCX010000278.1 GCA_902406135.1 uncultured Eubacteriales bacterium | reverse complement strand
AAAACTAAGGGAAATAGACCTGTTTATAAAGACCCAGCCGGCTCCGTATTCCAAAGAAAGAGTACTCAAAGTACTGGATATGTCCTCCTCCGAGTTCGACAAAATAACTTCCGAGCTGGGAATAGGCTGTATAACGCCCTTTTCGCTGGTCCTTATAATGAAAAACGGCTCCGGCGAACTTTGTACCGCCTTCAGGCGCCAATTGGAATGCGGCCTTACAGATACATATTCACCGGAGCAGATTTCATACATATACAATATCGATATTTCAATAGTTTTAAAGGCCTTCTCTGATATGGGCGTGACGATTCTTCATAAAGGCCTTTTGGAAACACTTTTCAGCAATATTTATATATAATCAGTCCGCAAGAACTGATTTTCTTATTTCTGCTGATTTTTCCTGTCCTGCAAGAGTTTTAATTATTTCACAGGCAAAATCAATGGCTGTTCCCACACCTCTTGAAGTAATGATATTTCCGTCGGTACATACTTTATCCTCGGAAATATCCGCTCCAAGAAGCGCACCCTCACATCCGGGATATGAAGTAGCCTTTTTACCTTTAAGTATGCCCATTTTTCCAAGTATCATTGGAGCGGCACATATAGCACATACATATTTTCCGCTTTCATAGTTGCTCTTTATTATATTTAAAAGCTTTTCGCATGCTCCGAGATTGTCAACTCCGGGAAGTCCGCCGGGAAGTACAACTGCGTCAGCGTCATCAAATGAACTTTCATCAAGTTTTATATCAGCTATAACGGGAATGCTGTGGGCTCCCGTAACGGCGATATTGCTGGAAATAGAAACGGTTATGACCTCAATTCCTGCCCTTCTTAAAAGGTCAACTGTAGTGAGTGCTTCCACCTCTTCAAAACCGTATGCAAGAAATAAATATACCTTTTTCATTTTTAATATCTCCCCTTGTTTTTGATATATTCTGAGTATATAGTATAATCAAAAAATCCACAATACAATATAATACAATTAACAAAATCATTTAATTTCTTTAACAGCAGAAGAGGTGTATATATGGAAATCGAAAGAAAATTTCTTGTAAAACAAATCCCTGAAAATCTCGAATCTTTTCCCCAAAAAGAAATCGAACAGACATATATAAGCACTGACCCTACCATACGTCTGAGAAAAAGCGACGAATCATTTATACTTACAGTAAAGGGAAAAGGCGCCATAGCCCATGAGGAGTTTGAGCTTGAGCTTACCAAGGACCAGTATGATTCCCTTATGAAAAAGGCGGAAACTCCATCCGTCAGCAAAACAAGATATCTTATACCTTTAGGCGGTTCACTTACTGCGGAGCTTGACGTATACCATAAAAATCTTATGGGGCTTCTCACCGTGGAAGTGGAATTCAAAAGCATAGATGAGGCAGAAGCCTTTGTTCCTCCCGAATGGTTTTCTCTGGACATTTCGGAGGACAAAAGATATAAAAACACTTCCCTTGCCATTTACGGTATGCCCGATAAAAACCGGTAAAAGGTTAGTTTTTCCTTAATATTTAAAATTTATACATTTGTTTTTATCTGTTTTATGCTCTTTATAGACATATTATTTACGGGCCTTGGGCCTTTATTTCCATAAAAAGAATCTCGAAAAGGGGATTCTTTTTTTATTTCCGCTTATTTTTTGCCGTTAATTGTTAAACTCTGTCGATATTTTCTTCCATATTTTTGAAAAAAACCATTGCAAAATACCTAAGTCGTGATTATAATGTATTTGAATGTAAATATTTTACATATTTTCTAATATTTTACAAAATAACAATTAACCACGTTTATCATAGGAGGTAATTACTTTGAGCCAGAACAAAATTAGACTGATACTTGCTGACGATAATAAAGACTTTTGCGATGTTGTGAGCGCATATCTGAATAAGCAGGAAGATATCGAGGTCGTTGCTACAGCCCATGACGGCATCGACACATTCAATAAAATAAGAGAGCTTAAGCCCGATATAGCTATCATCGACAGCATAATGCCCAGACTTGACGGCCTTGGAGTACTTGAAAAGCTTCAGAAACATTCCGACCGTATGCAGCGTCCTGTATGCATAATGCTTTCGGCCATTAATCAGGAAAAAATAACTCAGAGAGCCATCGAGCTTGGCGCCGAATACTACATCGTAAAACCCTTTGATATGGACGCCCTTGTTATCCGCATCAGACAGCTCAAATATGCAAAAAGCGGTGAGAGCGGAAATGTAAAGGCCGTTGTTACTTCCACAGCTTCGGAAAAGGCCACTGCCTATGACCTTGAAGCAAAGGTTACCAATATACTTCACGAAATCGGAGTACCAGCCCATATCCGTGGATATCACTATATGCGTGAAGCCATAATAATGTCCGTTAACGACATGGACGTACTTAACTACATTACCAAGGAGCTCTACCCTGCCATTGCCAAAAAGTGCAATACAACACCTTCAAGAGTTGAAAGAGCTATCCGCCACGCCATTGAAGTTGCCTGGAGCAGAGGCAAGATTGATGCCATAGATTCACTTTTCGGCTATACGGTAAACAACCATAAGGGCAAACCCACAAACAGTGAGTTTATCGCACTTATTGCCGACAGATTAAGACTTGAGCAGAAAGCCTGCTGAAATATAAGCCAAACCTTCCCAATCTTTAAAAATCCCAATTTCTTCTCATATTTATGTTCG
>CABPCX010000277.1 GCA_902406135.1 uncultured Eubacteriales bacterium | reverse complement strand
GCGCCTGAAGCAGAAATTATCTCCTTTGGAATGTATGAAAACACAAAGAAAAACCTTGAGAGATTTGTACGTCCCCAGCCCTTTGTTCCCAACGATGACGGAGAACTCAATTCCCGCTGTTCGGACATATTCAATATACAGGTTGCCGGCCTTGTAAAGCGTATAATGCATACAAACGCCAAAGCCCTTGTTATAGGCATATCCGGAGGCCTTGACTCTACCCTTGCACTTCTTGTATCAGCTAAAGCCTGCGACTATCTTGGTATAAGCAGAAAAACCATAATAGGCGTTACTATGCCCGGCTTTGGAACAACCGACAGGACATATAACAATGCCCTTTCACTTATGGGTGCCCTCGGAGTTGAGATACGTGAGATACCCATAGGAGAAGCGGCTATGCTTCACTTTAAGAGTATAGGACACGACCCTGAAGTCCATGACGTTACCTACGAAAATACCCAGGCCCGTGAAAGAACCCAGATACTTATGGACCTTGCCAATAAGGAAAACGGCCTTGTTATAGGAACCGGAGATTTATCCGAGCTTGCTCTTGGCTGGGCAACATATAACGGAGACCATATGTCAATGTACGGAGTCAATGCGGGTGTTCCAAAGACCCTTGTAAGGGTCCTTGTAAACTGGGCATTACGTTTTGGCGGACTTGATGAAATAACGGTAAAAATACTTAAGGATATTTTGGATACTCCCGTATCTCCCGAACTTCTTCCTCCCGATGAAAACAACAATATAAATCAGAAAACAGAGGAAATATGAGCTTCACGACTTCTTCCTTTATTATGTGGTAAGATGCGGTTTCTCTCCCAAGAAAATATATTATCTTGCGGAAAATGCCTTTGATGAAGTATATGATAAAGAGACCATACTCAAGTGGCTTAAAAACTTCTACAGAAGATTTTTCTCCCAGCAGTTTAAACGCTCATGTCTTCCTGACGGTCCTAAAGTAGGAACCATAAGTCTCTCTCCAAGAGGCGACTGGAGAATGCCTTCCGACGCCGTAAATACATTATGGATGGAAGAACTGGAAAACTTATAAAGCATATAAAAACAGCCGTGAATAAATTCACGGCTGTTACTTATTTCATAAGAATTCGTCCCAGTATATCTGGCATATTTTGATTTCAGGCTCTTCCTTACTGTCTCCCAAAAGATAATATCTTGTATATTTTCCCTCCGGAAGCTGGGGACCTGCCTTAAGGGCAGCCTCATTATATTTCCAGCTTATCTCTGCTTTTACAAGGGCATAACTTTCAAGTCCGCACTCCTCTATATCTGCAAGAAGGGTTTCTTTCGTGGTATTTAAAGATTTTTTTATTTCTTCAGGCTCAACAATTGACAGTTTATGTATGGCATACTCCTTCATATATCTGCCCTCATTGAAGTTCTTTTCTTCATTTTGGTTTGCTGTTCTAAAGGATTCGCTTCCGCCTATATTCTCCATCTGGCTTTCAAAATCAGCTGATATTATATCATAATAGTGCTTATAAATCATATATTCCAGCTCATTTTCTATGCTGTCATCAAGTATAAGAGTTCTGTCACCGCTTGTATATTCCTTTTCGACTTCCATATCCAAAACAGGAAGTTCTTCTATATTGATGTACTTTTCGTTAAGAGCATCATAATTTTTCTCAAGTTCAGCTTCTTCAGCGGATATTTCTTCTTTTTCAGCTGTCTCCTTCGCATTTGAAGCACAGCCGCCCATTAGAAATATACAGCCCGTCAGTACCAAAAGTATAACTTTCTTTTTCATTGGAAGTTTTCCTTTCATATACATATCATATACACAATTTTTATCGAAAAGTGCCTTGATATTTCCTGTTTTATTCAAAGTTTATGACCAGTGCAGGAGTGTTTTCCTTCTCATGCTTTACTATGCAGTCTTTTAGATATTTTATTTCTCCGTTAATATTACTGAATCTTTCTTCGGTCACAAAAAGAAGTTCATTTGCTTTGATATAATTCTTTTCAGCCATATATTTGATAATATATATCACATTTACAAAGGGCTCATAGGTGCTGTCGCCCTTCAGTTCATTTATTATATTTTCATAGGTATTTACAATTTTAAGCCCTGCTTCATAGTCTCCCAAAAAGAAATTAACATAGGCAAGCTCAAGATAATATATCCTTTTAAACTTTCTGTAAAGTTTTTTGCTGTCTATGCTCATAAGTTCTTTTCTGGCAGTGTCAAAATCATTCTTCTCACAATATCCTATGGCGATATTTGACTTTATGACAGCCTTAAGCCTTGGCGATATATTTTCTTTCAAAAATTCTCTATTGGCAGCAATATATTTATCCGGATTTTTTTCAACCGTAAGGATGGGCATTAAAGCTTCTACCTGCTTTAAAAATTTATTCAGCCACACACAGTTGTATACCGCCGCTCCCACAACAAATGCCACCCATGTAGCAAATGCCATAGGAGCGACAAAATCCTTATTTTCTATATTAAAGGCAATTATAATTTCTGCCGCATATACTGCTATCATTGCTATTATATAGTTTCGTTTAATTTTCATAGGCCATTCACAATCCTTTACAATTCAATATGGCCCCTAATATAAAACTGTCAGGCAGTCTCTGTTTCTGCGTCCTCTTGTAAAAGTTCTTCAAACAAAGGATCAAAATATTCATTAAACATTTTTTCTCCATCAAGGGAGCCCTTTA
>CABPCX010000276.1 GCA_902406135.1 uncultured Eubacteriales bacterium | reverse complement strand
AACAGCTTGCTCTATAAACCAATTTCCAACTTTTTTAAGGTCTTCATCATTCTTTATTGCAATTCCTGAAAGAGCTTCAGCTTCCATTATATTTGGTTTGATACAAGATAATTTCCCTATAATCTCTGATGCTCTTTTAGCTTTGGGAGTTGATACCGGGTCGAAGAAAATCGGAACGTCTGAAAACCTGGATGCTGTAAATTCTAAAGTCTCTTTTTCAAGGTTTCCATCTAAAGCTATGACCTTAGACTTAGACAACAGATCCGAGTTTTTCTCCAAAACATCCGGAAAAATGTATTTTACCACATCCATATCGCTTATTGCAAGTTCCATATCATTTTTATCATTTAAAATAGAAAGATACATCGCTGACATGGCGTGCTTCTTAACTTCTATTCGGGAAACATCTACTCCTAAAAGCCTGAGATGTTCTTTTGCTCCATATCCCATATGGTCTTCGCCTATAACAGAAATCATAGCTACGCTGCCGCCCATTCTGGCCACATTTTCCGTTATGTTTCTTCCTACTCCGCCATATGATACAGATATTTTTCCGGGATTGGAATCCTCAAACTTAAGAATGCCGTCCGGCTTTCCCTCTATGTCTATATTTATTCCTCCGATAACTGTGATATCTGCCATTTTTTCTCCTCATTATACCGTCTGATTTTCATTTGCTTTTCCTAATCTGTAAATATGCTGCCGCCGATAAACTCCCTTAAAATCGAATTGTTCACTATGGCTGAATCATCTTCCACTGTTTTAAAAAACCTTAAAAAGTTCAGCATTCGTGCCGCATCGCTGTATTCCGGCTCATCCGGAGTTATAGCCAAAAGCAAAGGTTCGGCGTATTTTTTCAATACTGCTATTTCATACAAGTGAACAGAATTGAACATTACATCGGCTTCATTGCTGAACGGAAATATGTTTTTATCCTCGCCTGCTCTTACCTTAGGCCATGATGCTATTGTCGACTGAGCGCTGTGTCCCCTATGCTTGAGGTCTCTTACCATGCGCCTCAGCATGCGGTGGTCAGTGGTTACTATTCTGTTATGACTGTCTATGTTTAACTGAGTCAGTGGGCTTATATAAATCTTAAACTTTTCTTCTTTAGGGATATCCGGCGTAAGGGCCTCATTAAGGGCATGTATACCCTCTATCACAATGGGTTGGTTGCTCTTTATGGAAGTAAACCTTTTGCCAAACTGTTTGTGCCCTGTAATAAAGTCAAAGCTTGGGAGATCAACTGTTTTTCCGGCAAGCAGATCGTTCATGTTGCTGTTAAACAAGCCGATATCTACAGCTTCCAAATCTTCGAAGTTTTTTTCACCGTATTCGTCAAGAGGAGTATCTTCTCTCTCCACAAAATAATCGTCTGTGCCCATATAGAGCGGCACCAGTCCGTTTACTCTAAGCTGAATGCAAAGTCTTTGAGCGAAAGTAGTCTTACCTGATGACGAGGGCCCTGCAATCAGGATTATTCTCTTCTTGTTCTTTGTAATCATATCGGCTATTTCAACGATTCTTCTCTCATGCAAAGCCTCTGAAAGCTGAATAAGTTCCTTAATCTTTCCTTCCTCTATCTGGCGGTTCAAATCGGAAACATAAGTTATTCCCATTAGCTTGCCCCAACGGCTCTGCTCTCCAAAAGTTTTATATAGAACTTTTTCGTCCACATACTCAGGTATCTTATTCGGATCCTGAGGATGCGGAAATCTCAACAGCACACCTCTGCGGTATTTGCGCAATTCAAAATGTTGTATATAGCCGCTGGAAGGCACCATAAGTCCATAGAAAAAATCTTTATATCCGTCAAAAGAATAAAATGGTACTTTTTTCATTCTTGGGTTTTCTCCCAATAGCGCTTCCTTCTCAGGGCATCCCATGTCATGAAACCTTGCCACAGCTTCATCTTTGGCCAATTCCTCTCGTGTAAACGGCAAATCCGCTTTTACCAGTTCGTTCATTCGCCGCTCGATAGTCTTTATCTGTTTTGCAGTCAAAGGTTCTTTAGTCTTAATCTCTGTATACAAGCCCTTGTTCAAAGCATTTTCTATGTCCACATCTGCTTTTCCGACGATGTCTTCTACTGCCTTAAGATATATTAAAATCAGGCTGTTCTGATATATAAGATTCCCGTTTTGGGCTCTCATATCTATAAACTCCACACAGCATTCTTTGTAAAATCTGTATTCCAATGCTTCTATCTTATTGTTGACTTTTACGGCTAAAACAGTGTACGGGAGCTGGTCTTTATACCTTTTGTAAAGGTCTTCCGCCGAAGAACCTCTTTCAACGGTAACTTTTTCTTTTTCTGCCCTGGGCTCTTTTATCAAATATACGTCCATATAAGTTCCCCTTCGCCTTTCATAAAGAGTTTTATATATGTATCCATTATGATAACATAAAATACTCATTTTTGGTGAAAATATATGGCGAAAGGAGTGATTACTTTGAAAAAATTAATTCTTTTATTGATGATAATAGGCGGAATTAATTGGGGACTGATAGGATTTTTTAATTATAATCTGGTGGGAAGCATTTTCAACGGCAGTCTTGATATCGTAGCAAGAATCATATATGCAATAGTCGGCCTTGCTTCTCTTTACGGAATTTCATTTTTGTTCAAGGATGAACGCAGAGCATAAAAACGGGGAACCTACACAGTTCCCCGTAGTCTTAATTTATCTCGGCTTA
>CABPCX010000275.1 GCA_902406135.1 uncultured Eubacteriales bacterium | reverse complement strand
TTTGGTACCGGTGTAGTTAAAATTACACCCGCCCACGACCCTAACGACTATGAGGTTGGCGAGCGCCATAACCTTCCTAAGATAAACGTATTTAACGACGACGGAACTATCAATGCCAACGGCGGAAAATACGAAGGTATGGACAGATACGAAGCAAGAAAGCTCATCGTTAAAGAACTTGAAGACCTTGGACTTCTTGTACGTGTTGAAGATATCACTCACTCCGTAGGTGTTCATGAAAGATGTAATGAAGTAGTAGAACCCATGATAAAGCTTCAGTGGTTCGTAAAGATGGACGAGCTTGCTAAGCCCGCTATCGATGTTTATAAAAAAGGCGAACTTCGTTTTATCCCCGAGCGTTTCGGCAAAACATATATGCACTGGCTTGACAATATCCGTGACTGGTGTATTTCCCGTCAGCTCTGGTGGGGACACCGTATACCTGCATACTACTGCCAGAAATGCGGACATATAGAAGTTACAAAGGACCCCAACGGTCTTGTATGCTCAAAGTGCGGAAGCACTGAATTCAAACAGGACGAGGATACTCTTGATACATGGTTCTCATCAGCTCTCTGGCCCTTCTCAACTCTTGGCTGGCCCGATGATACTGAAGAACTCAGACACTTCTATCCCACAAGCACAATGGTAACAGGTTATGATATCATTTTCTTCTGGGTTATAAGAATGGTATTTTCAGGACTTGAACAGGTTGGAGAATGTCCTTTCCACGATGTTCTTATCCATGGTCTTATCCGTGACGACCAGGGACGTAAGTTCTCAAAGAGCCTTGGAAACGGAATCGACCCCATTGACGTAATCAATAAATACGGCGCTGACGCTATGCGTCTTATGCTCGTTACAGGAAATGCTCCCGGAAACGATATGCGTTTCTACTGGGAGAGACTTGACGACTGCCGTAACTTCAATAATAAGCTTTGGAACGCATCACGTTTCGTCCTTATGAATCTTGAAGGAGAAAACGACGAAGATAAACTCCTTTATCTTACAAGTGCAGATAAATGGATACTCAGCAAAGTAAATACTCTTACAAAAGAAGTTACAGACAACCTTGCTTCTTATGAACTTGGTCTTGCCGCTCAGAAAATAAGAGACTTCCTCTGGGATGAATACTGCGACTGGTATATAGAAATGGTTAAGCCCCGTCTTTACAATAAGGAAGACAGCACAAGAGATGCCGCTTTATGGACACTTAAGACAGTTCTCATAAATGCTCTCAAGCTTCTCCATCCTTTTATGCCTTTCATCACAGAAGAGATATTCACACATCTTCAGAGCGAAGAAGCAACAATTATGCTTTCTTCATGGCCTGAATATAAGGCAGAATGGAACTTTGCTGATAATGAGGCAGAAATCGACCTTATCAAAAACGCCGTAAGAGCCATAAGAAATATCAGAGCTGAAATGAACGTTGTTCCCAGCAAAAAAGCAACTGTTTATGTTGTTACAGCTGACGGCAGCATAGCTGATATATTTGAAAGAAGCGGTGTATTCTTCAAGACTCTTGCTTATGCCTCAGAGCTTATCATTCAGGAAAATAAAGACGGTATTGCTTCAGATGCTGTATCAGCAGCTATCCCCGGCGCTACACTTTATATGCCTTTTGCGGAACTCGTTGATATAAGCAAAGAAATCGAAAGACTCAGCAAAGAACGCGAAAAGATGATAAAAGAGGTTGAGCGTGTTGAAAAGAAACTTGCAAACCAGGGATTTATCGCAAAGGCTCCTGCAAATGTCATTGAAGAAGAAAAAGCAAAGGGAGTAAAATACAGAGAAACTCTTAAGCAGATAGAAGAAAGACTTGAGTCTCTTAAAAAATAATAACTTTTTACAGCAGCAGAAATGCTGCTGTATTTTTATATAAAAAATAATTCCCTTACCCATAACGGATAAGGGAATATTAATATCAGTTCATTTTTTTCAGTACATCCACACCTATGGCTATCGAAACAAAGAATGATATAACGTCAGCTGCTGACTGAGTACACTCTATTCCGGTAAGTCCGAAGGCTGCGGAAAGTATATACAGACAGGGAATAAAGAATATAAACTGTCTGGAAGTTGCCAATATGGAAGCTCTTACGGTATAGCCTATTGTCTGTGTCAGCATATTGCATATTGTAACCCAGCCTAAAAGAGGGAATGTAAGACACTGCCATCTGAGAGTTCTTGTTCCTATCTCAATAACTTCAGGGTCATCTCTGAATGCAGCCACAAGATTAGGAGCAAAGATTATACCCAATATAGCAAATACTATGAGCACTATTAATGATGATTTCACACAGAAGCTGACGCCCTTTTTAACTCTGTCATACTTCTTGGCTCCATAGTTGAATCCGCATACCGGCTGAAATCCCTGTCCATATCCAAGCATTGCCGAAAAGGCAAACATAACTATTCTCTGAACAACTGTCATAGCCGCAATTGCTGCGTCACCGTAAATTCCGGCCGCATGGTTAAGCAGTACAAAGGAGATTGTCGAGCATCCCTGTCTGAAAAGAGAAGGAAGCCCTCCCCTTATGATTTCTTTTATATAATAAAGATTAAACCTTATATTGGCAAATCTTAAAGGTATACCCTTCTTATTTGTGAACACTATAAGGATAATAAGACTTATTAACTGGCTTAATGTTGTGGCCATTGCAGCTCCTGCAACACCAAAGTCAAAAACAAATATAAATACAGGGTCTAAAACTATGTTTAA
>CABPCX010000274.1 GCA_902406135.1 uncultured Eubacteriales bacterium | reverse complement strand
ATAGCATACAGACCTTGGAGAGAGTCTATAAACACTACTACTTTATAATACGAGGGGGTATTATTATGAAAAAATTATTATGTTCTTTTGTTATTGCCGCAGCTGCATTGAATACGGTGTCAGTATATGCACAGGATGGCGCAGAATCTGTAAATAAGGGAGTATTCAAGGCTGTTATTGCTGTGAATGACATAAACCAGCCTTCATATAATACTCCTAAGGCATCGAGCACATATGAACTTGAGAATGAGGAAGGCTTAGAAAAAACTATAGCAGAAAAAGAAAAAAGCCGGATACTCACAAGAGATATGCTTATGCAGAAAATTTATGAGCTTGAAGGAAAGCCCGAAGTTGCTGTAAGCGGCGTTATAGGAGTTTCGTATTTTGGAGATTCAAGTGAAGATGCCGCAACTTGGGCTTATTATAATAAAATCCTTTACGGATATGGAGACAACCAGTTTGGAAAGGGAGACTATGCCACAAGGGAACAGCTTGCGGCTATGCTTTTCAGATATGCATCTGACGGAAAAGTTCCAAATCTCCTTTTAAACTTTGATGACAGCGAAGAAATAAGCAACTGGGCAGCGGACAGTATGAGATGGGCTGTAAGCGAAGGCATACTTGAGGCTGATGATAATAATATGATAAATCCGAAAGAGGCAGCAACTGTTTATGACCTTAACAATGCGCTGAAAATCCTCGGACTTGATTAATAAATTTTAACGGAGGAAAAAATAGAAATGACACTTACAAGAGATGAAGCCTGGGAACTTTTTACCGAGTACAATAAGTCAGAGGCACTTATAAAACATGGCCTTACTGTTGAAGGAGTAATGAGACATTTTGCTTCTTTATATGGTGAGGATATTGAAAAATGGGGAATAATAGGTCTTATACACGACCTTGACTATGAGATGTATCCCGAAGAACACTGCACAAAGTCTGCTGAAATAATGCGTGAAAAGGGCATAGATGAGGAGTATATACATGCGGTATGCTCCCATGGATGGGGACTTTGTTCAGATGTAGAGCCTGTTGAAAAAATGGAAAAGGTCTTATATACTATTGACGAGCTCACAGGTCTTATTACGGCAGCCTGTCTTATGAGACCGTCTAAAAGCGTAATGGACATTGAGGTAAAAAGCGTAAAGAAAAAATTTAAAACCCATAGCTTTGCTGCTGGAGTTAACAGAGAAGTTATCGAAAATGGGTGCGGTATGCTTGGACTTACCCTTGATGATGTAATAAAGGAGACCATCGAGGGAATGAGAGAATGTGCCGAAGCTATCGGACTTAAAGGAAACGTAGACGGAGAGTGAAAAAATGGACATAACTAGATATGAACTTACTTTCCCTGCTTCAAACGGGGGACATGATATATATGCCTGCGTATGGAGAGATGCGGACTGCAAAGACTACAGAGCCGTAGTCCAGCTTGTTCATGGTATGGCTGAATATATCCTCAGATATGAGGAATTTGCCGTTTATCTTGCAAGACGCGGATATGTCGTTGTGGGAAATGACCATGCAGGACACGGACGTTCCGTTGAGGGAGATAAAAACAGAGGATACTTTGGAAAAAATGATAACAGCTGGAAATATCTCATCAATGATATGAACTACCTTGAAGGTATGATGAGAATGGAATTCCCTGACATACCTTATTTTATGCTGGGACACAGTATGGGTTCATTCCTTGCAAGGGAATATATTGCAGCCTATGGAAACGGATTCAGCGGAGCCGTATTTATGGGAAGCGGATATACAAATCCCATGCTCCCCGGAGGAATACTTCTTTCAAAGTATATGTCAAAGAAAAAGCCTGGTGAAAAGGGAGAACTTTTAAATAAAATTGCCTTTGGGTCATTTAACAGAAAAATCAAGGACTCTGAGACTAACTTTGACTGGCTGTCCACGGATAAAGATATGGTGGATAAATATATCAATGATGATAAATGCGGATTTTTATTTACAAATGAAGGATACAGAGATTTATTCCTTCTTATAAAAGATGTAAATACCGTAAAATGGGCGAAATCTCTGCCGCAGGACCTTCCTATGCTTATTATATCGGGTTCGGATGACCCCGTTGGAAACTACGGCAAAGGTGTAAGAAAAGTTTATAATATGATGGTAAAGGCCGGCTGTACGGCTGTAGACATTAAGCTTCTCCACGGAGCAAGACACGAAATCCTTAATGACGTTAAGAGACAGAAGGTCTACAGTATTCTTTACAACTGGTTTGAGAAAAATATTTAAAATAGGAGGCTGTATATGGCAGAACAGATAGCGGGCTGGTTCGTGCAGAACCTGGGAGGAGTTTTAAGTCCGGAAGCAATTGTTTTTATTGTATCGCTTTTACCGATACTTGAGTTAAGGGGAGGAATTATTGCCGGATTTTTGATGGGTCTTAGTTTGAAGACTTCATTTATAATAGCGTTTATAGGCAATATAATACCAATACCTTTCATACTGATTTTTATAAAATTCATTTTTAAGCTTATGAAAAAAACAAGGCTTAAGGGAATGGTTGAAAGGCTGGAAGCAAAGGCCATAAGTAAAAGTGATAAAATACAGAAATATGCCTACTGGGGACTTCTTCTGTTCGTTGGAATACCCCTTCCCGGAACAGGCGCCTGGACAGGCTCGTTGATTGCAGCCCTTTTAAATATGGATATTAAAAAATCCTTTGGAGTTATTGTTCTTGGTGTAATTATGGCAGGGATAATCATAT
>CABPCX010000273.1 GCA_902406135.1 uncultured Eubacteriales bacterium | reverse complement strand
GCTCTTCCGATCTTATATCGAATGGGACGAAAAAACCATGAGATATGCCTTCTGTTATTTTCCTCTCGTGGGCGCAGTAATAGGATTGTGCGAGTATCTGGCATTTGTTTTGCTTGATATGGCCGGTGTCGGAATAATGCTTAAATCCTGTGTGGCAGCCGTTTTGCCTGTGATAATAAGCGGAGGAATACATATTGACGGATTTATGGATACTTCAGACGCCCTTGGCTCCCACGCAGACAGGGAAAAAAAGCTTGAGATTATGAAAGACCCCCATATCGGAGCCTTTGCCGTTATCGCACTGGCCGTATATATGATGTTATATGTTGGACTATTCAGTGAGATGAGAAGAAGTGAGTTATTTGTTTATGCCTGCGGATTTTTTATGTCAAGGGCACTGAGCGGATTTTTTCTTATGGCCTGGCCAAAGGCTAAAAAAGACGGCCTTGCCGTTATGTGGAGCTCTATGACGGATAAAACGGCCGCATATATACTTTTTGCCGAATATATCATCTGCTCGCTTATTATGATAGTGTTTGGTGGAAATGCAGGGATAACCGCATTTATATTAACTTTGTGCGCATCGGCGGTACATTATTTTATCTGCAAAAAAGTATTTGGCGGCATAAGCGGCGATATTGCAGGATTTTTTCTTCAAATAACGGAGTTTGCAGTGCTTTTGGGATGCGTAATAGGAGGAAGATTATGATACTTGTTATAGGCGGAAAAAATCAGGGAAAAAGTGAATTCGTAAATAGAAATTTTCCTGAAATGAAGGTTATAAACGGATTCCATAATATTGCCAGAGAATATATGACAGAGGGAAAAAGTATTCATAAACTCCTTGATGAGATTATTGAAGAAGCAGATGTCATCATAAGTGATGAGATAGGCTGCGGAATAGTACCTTCGGAAAAATTCGACAGAGACTGGAGAGAAGAAACGGGAAGGGCATTATGCACCATAGCCGAAAGAGCAGAGGCCGTATATAGAGTTACTGCCGGTATAGCTTTAAAAATCAAGTGAGGTAAATTATGAATACTGTATCAGCTGTCCTTGTGGGATTTATTCTTGACTGCATATTCGGTGACCCAAACTTTAGAATGCACCCCATAAGACTAATTGGAAATTTAATATCGATTACAGAAAGATTTTTAAGGAGCATATTTCCAAAAACGAAAAACGGAGAGCTTATTGGAGGCGCTTTGCTTTTTATAATAGTGTCTGCTGTAAGCTGCGGCATTGTATATTTGCTTCTTAAGGCTGTTTACGGAATAAATATATATGCCGGATTTGCCTGTGAAAGTATTTTCTGCTGGCTGTTTTTAGCCGCCAGGTCCCTTAAAACGGAAAGTATGAAAGTATATTACGAAGCCCAAAAAGGAGACATAATATCAGCCAGAAAGGCTGTATCCATGATTGTTGGACGTGATACCGAAAGGCTTGATATGCAGGGCGTTATAAAGGCAGATGTTGAGACAGTGGCTGAGAATACGTCAGACGGCGTAACAGCCCCGCTTATTTTTATGGTTATAGGAGGAGCACCACTTGGCGCTCTTTATAAGGCAGTAAATACCATGGATTCCATGGTCGGATATAAAAATGAAAAATATCTGTATTTTGGACGTACAGCCGCCAGAGCCGATGATGTATTCAACTTTATCCCTTCCAGGATAAGCGCCGTAATGATGATAGCCGCTTCTTTTATATTAAAGATGGACTATAAAAGGGCTTTTTTTATTTTTAAAAGGGACAGGCTCAAACATAAGAGTCCCAATTCGGCCCAGACTGAGGCTGTGTGTGCCGGAGCTTTGGGAATAAGGCTGGCGGGAGATGCCTGGTATTTCGGAGAGTTATATAAAAAGGACTATATTGGTGACAACATAAACGAAGTTGTACCTGAACATATCATACTGGCTAATAGGCTTATGTATGTTACATCGATACTGACACTTATAATAAGCATAGGATTAAGAATCATTATTTCAGGAGGTATATGATGGAAAAGGTTCATGGCGGAGATATATATTCATATGAAAAAAATATTGTTGACTTTTCAGCCAATATAAATCCCCTTGGCATAGAAGGCGAAGTTGCTGAGGCCATATCAAATTCTGTATCTGCGGCATCGGTCTATCCTGATACTGAATACAGAAAATTAAGGGAGGCAATATCCGAAATTGAGAATGTACCTCCCGAATATATAGTATGCGGAAACGGAGCGGCTGAGCTGATTTTTAATTTAGTTATGGCCATAAGGCCCAAAAGAGTGCTTTTGACTGCTCCTGCCTTTGCTGAATATGAAAAGGCCGTGGACGTATCAGAAAGCGGGAAGGTATTTTTTACACTTACTGAAGAGCAGGGCTTTAAAGTTGATGAGAGCATACTGAGTGCCATAGACAGTGTGGATATGATGTTTTTATGCCAGCCCAATAACCCTACAGGAAAGCTTATAGAGCCTGAGCTTATGGAAAGAATAATAGAAAAATGCAGTGAAAAAAATGTATTTCTTGTCATAGATGAATGCTTTTT
Organism: uncultured Eubacteriales bacterium; assembly: GCA_902406135.1. GTDB lineage: Bacteria > Bacillota > Clostridia > Lachnospirales > Anaerotignaceae > Metalachnospira. The sequence continues at coordinate 210 of CABPCX010000273.1, read as the reverse complement.
GGATTTCACGGGGAAAAAGGAAGATTTTTCATCAGTCAGATTTATTGAAAACTGCAAAAGACTGTTTATACTTAAAGCTTTTACAAAAATGTTTGCCATTCCAGGCATAAGAATGGGTTACGGAATATGCAGTGATTTAAACATAATAGATAAAATATACTCCGTAAGACAGCCTTGGAATGTATCCTGCACTGCGGAAGCGGCCGGAAT
>CABPCX010000272.1 GCA_902406135.1 uncultured Eubacteriales bacterium | reverse complement strand
TATCAAAAAATACAATATAAGAAACTGAGGTGATAGTGAGGTAAAGTTTAATGGAGATTGATTACAAAGCCATTGGAAAAAGAATAAGAAACGCACGCCTGAAAGCGGGTATGACCCAGGAGCTTCTTGCGGAAAAGGCCGGGCTCTCAACCACCCATATGAGCAATATCGAAACCGGCAGCTCAAAGCTGAGCCTTCCTGCAATCATATCCCTGGCCGATGCCCTCGGAGTTTCCGTCGATGAACTTTTATGTGACAATGTAATCCGCTCCTGGGAAGTTTTTTCACGTGAAATACAGGATATTCTTTCAGACTGTGACGAATATGAAATACGTATTCTGGCCGATATTTTGAAATCGGCAAAGGAAAGTATGAGAAAAAATAAAAAATTCAAAAAATAAACGGGTTCCCTATTCCGCATTTGCGGTTTATGAAACCCGTTTTTGTATGCTTTTATTGACATTACCCAAGTATATCCCTGAGCTTCATTATTCCCATTTCGGGGCTTGTAAGTATTTTTTCGGATTTTTCCTCAAGGGCTCCTGCCATTGATGCCTGGGCCAGTACGATAACGTCGGCATTTTCAAGCTCAGCCTTTACGGTGTCCGCTATTAGCTGATTGTGTTTTTCCACATTTCCGAGGGCCAGCTCCCTGTAGGCCTCATCAATAAGCACCGTCTTTATCTGCGCATCGGGATTTTTGCGCTTTATAAGGTCCGTTGTCGGTCCGAGGGTAGGTTTGAATGTGGCAAGGACCGTTATGTTTCCGCCGGTTTCCGCCGCCTTCTGAGCCATGGCGTCATCTATTCTGACTACGGGTATTTTAAGCATGGTGTCCGCTTCCTCGGCAAAGGGGCCTACCGTTGAGCAGGCGCTTAAAACCGCATGGGCTCCCATTTTTTCAAGTATTTCCGCATAGTTTATCCATCTTTCCCTTACCAGGTCAACCCTGTTTTGCGCCGCCATATCCTTAAGTATGGTGTCATCAAGTATGTTCATTACTTCCGCACCGTCTATAAGCCTTTTTATAAGCGCTTCCGTACTCTGTAAGGTTGCCGGAGTAGTATGGATTACTCCTATCTTTTTTGCCTTTTTCATATGTACCCCTCCTTTTTAGTTACGTTAAAATTTCCGCTGTTTTAAGTATAGCATAAGCCGGACTTTAAGACAATTTACATAAATAAGGACGGAGAATTTATCTCCGCCCTTAAACTTTTTAGTCAGTCCTTACCTCAAGTATATCTTCGCCGAAGTTATAATTTCCCGGTCCCTTTACAAGGGTAAGCGAAATGTTTTCTCCTCCCGTAAATACTACGGGTATGGCATCGCTTGAAGCATTTGTTCTCACATACTTCATATCAAAGGAAAGCAGTTTGTCTCCTCTGTTTACGTGCTGTCCTTCGCTTACAAATACGCTGAATCCGTATCCGTCCAGTTTTACGGTGTCTATGCCCACGTGTATGAGTATCTCAAGGCCCGAATCGGTCATAAGTCCGATGGCGTGCTTTGTGGGGAATATATGAACCACCGTGGCATCGTCGGGAGAGTATACCATATTGTTTTTAGGGAATATAACTATTCCGTTTCCCATCATTCCCTGGGAGAAAGCTTCGTCAGGGGTTTTGTCTATGGTTTCCACCCGGCCGCTGACAGGACAGGCAAGTATTATGGAGCTTACACACTTTTCCTCGTCCTTTTCTCCGTCGTCGCTGTGGGCTATATATTCCTCAAGATTGGATTTGATAAGGGTTACCTTGGGTCCGTATACTATCTGGACTCCCTTGCCCTTTTTAATTACTCCCGCGGCACCCGTGGACTTGAGCAGGTCGTCATTTACAAGACTTCCGTCCTTTACAGAGCATCTAAGCCTTGTGGCACAGCAGTCAACATCGGATATGTTGGCTTTTCCGCCCAATCCTTCCACTATGGCAGGAGATATGGTATCGACGTTTTCGCCATTTTTACTGCTTTTGCCGTTTTCTTTTCCTGTATTTTCGTTTTTGGCCTCGTTGTAGTCAGCCCTTGTATAAAGTCTGCTTTCGCCCGAGTCTTCACGTCCCGGTGTTTTAAGGTCACGCCATCTGATAATGGCAGAAAATACGATATAGTAAAGGAAGAAATATACTATTCCCACAATGGGTATCCATATCCAGTTGGTCTTGGCGTTTCCCTGGAGTATTCCGAAAAGGAACAGGTCTATGAATCCGCCCGAAAATGTCATTCCTACGCCCACATCAAATATATGCATCAGCATAAATGACAGTCCGGCAAATATACAGTGAATTACATAGAGTATGGGAGCCACAAAAAGGAATGTAAATTCCAAAGGCTCCGTTATGCCCGTAAGCAGACTGGTGAGGGCCGCCGAAAGAAGAAGTCCTCCTACAGCCTTTTTTCTTTCGGGTTTTGCGGTGCGGTACATGGCAAAGGCCGCTCCGGGAAGACCGAATATCATAAATGGGAACTTTCCGGCCATAAACCTTGTGGCGTCAGAGCTGAATTTTATTGTGTCGGGATTGGCCAGCTCGGCAAAAACTATGTGCTGGGCTCCCTCTACAACAACACCGTTTATTACGGCCGTACCGCCTACGCTTGTCTGCCAGAATGGTATATAGAATACATGATGAAGTCCGAAGGGTATAAGAGCCCTTTCGATTATTCCGTAAATTAAAGTGCCGGCATATCCCGAGCGCAGTACCAGATTTCCTACGGCAAGTATTCCCCTCTGTATTACCGGCCACACAAAAAACAGG
>CABPCX010000271.1 GCA_902406135.1 uncultured Eubacteriales bacterium | reverse complement strand
AAAACAATGTAGTATACTCTTATCAGTATGTTACAGTTATATTTCAAAAATTAATATTTAATCAAAATAATACAGAATAGAGGAATCAGCAATAATGAATATAAATCTCGATAACAGTTCCCAGCACATACATTTTATAGGCATAGGCGGTATCAGTATGTCCGGTCTGGCTGAAATTCTTAACTATGAAGGCTTCATAATTTCAGGCTCTGACATAAAGGACACTGCCATTACGGAAAGCCTTAAAAGCCAGGGCATAAAAGTTATTATCGGACAGAAAGCCGAAAATATTACACCCGATACAAACATAGTTGTATACACAGCGGCTGTTAAACACGACAATCCTGAAATACTTGCCGCAGAAAGTCTTGGCATACCCGTTATCGAAAGAGCCACTCTCCTTGGCGCCATCATGGACAGATACAAAAACAGCATCGCCGTTTCAGGCACCCACGGAAAGACAACTACAACTTCCATGATTTCCGAAATAGTTATGGCTGCAAAGCTTGACCCTACAATTACCGTAGGCGGAATACTCAGGTCCATTGGCGGAAATATCCGTGTGGGTTCATCAGACTTTTTCGTTGCGGAAGCCTGCGAATATTTTGACAGCTTCCTTCATTTCAAACCCTATGTGGGAGTAGTGCTCACCATAGACGCCGACCATCTGGATTATTTCAAGAATCTTGATAACATAAGACATTCATTCCATAAATTTGCGGAAAACATAGCCGACGGCGGAGCCCTCGTAATCAATACGGAGATTCCCAGATACGAAGAAATCATAAAGGGTCTTAAGCCCCGTGTTATAACCTACGGAAGCCGTGACCTTTCAGCCGATGTAAGAGCAGGCTCCATATCCATTTCACCTACAGGAACATACAGCTTTGATATTTATTATCACGATAAGCTGGACTGCCGTGTTTCCCTTAAGGTGCCCGGCAGACACAATGTGGATAATGCCCTTGCAGCCTTTGCGGCAGCTAAAGTATTTGACATCGACAGTAAATATATAGTTGAAGGTCTTGAAAACTATACGGGTACAGACCGCCGTTTCCAGTATAAGGGTACATTTAACGGCGTAACAGTCATCGACGACTATGCCCACCATCCCACTGAAGTAAAGGCAACCCTTGCGGCAGCCAAAAATATCGACAAGAAAAAATTATGGTGCATATTCCAGCCCCATACCTATTCAAGAACATATAATCTTCTTAAGGAATTTGCCGAAGCCTTTGATGATGCCGATAAGATAGTTGTTGCCGACATCTATGCGGCAAGAGAAAAGGATACGGGCCTTATCAATTCTTCCGTACTGGTGGAGGAAATAAAACGCCGCGGAAAAGACGCAGTATATGTTGGAGACTTCCCGGCAATAAAGGAGTATATTAAGGAAAACTGCACTGAGGGCGACCTGTTGATAACTATGGGTGCCGGAGATGTCTATTTAATAGGCGAAGACCTGGTTAAGCAGTAAGTTATCCACAATGTCCACAGAGTTATAAACAGATGTAATCAACAATTTGATTTTGTCAACGCTTTTTGTGAAAAAAAATATTTTCGTCATAAAGTAGAAAATACCGCCTTTGACACCCGTCAAAAGCGGTATTTTTATTTAATCTGACAAATAAATTTCTCTAATTTCCACGTATTAAACAGTAATTTGTTAAGAATTTTGTTTTTGCCGGTCCTAACCCCATTTATGGTCATTTTCGCTGTCCACAAGGTTTTCAACACCCACTTTTATGCATTTTACGGCGTTTTATGCAGTCGTACGCTCCCCAGCATACAAATGTAAGTCCGAGGCAGAACACCATTCTAAGCACCAGTACAGCACCCTGGGAGGTTATGGACATATATGCCGCCGCCCCGTCTATATAATAGAGCAGAAGGCAGTGGGAAAGGTAAATATTATAGCTCTGTCTGTTAATCATAGCAAAAAGAGGTTTATCCACAATTCTGCCCGTTTTCCCCATTGAAACTGTGAAAATAAACAAAATTGCCAGTGAAGAATAAACTATGTGGATATTTTCAAGCTGGGGAATATACATCTTTCCTGTGGAATTTATATATGTAAGTCCCGCGTCAATAAATGCAATGGCCAAAAACAGTATCGTTATTAAAATTCCTCTCTTTTTGACCGCACCGATAAATCCTTTATAATTTATTCCCGCATAACATCCGCATATCCAGTAAAATATGTATTTTAAGAATATCCTGTCATTGTATGCAAAATCAGCGGCCAAATACTGTCCGAATATTATCATCACAGCCAGTGACAGGGGGATAAGTATAAATCCGCTTACATTTTTTATAAGCTTTATCCACAGGGGCATAAGTACATAAAACTGGATTATTATGACCACAAAGTAAAAGTGGCTTATCATATTTCCCAGTAAAATATATTTTATAAGCTCGCCCAAATCAAATACAAAATATCCCCAGGGTATAAGAGCAAAATAATAAATAACATTCCACAGTATGTAGGGAATAAGTATTGTCTTTACCCTGGAAAGCAGAAACTTTCCGTACTCAAACTCCCCGCTTGCCTCATATTTCATAAAATATTTTAAAGCGCTCAAAAAAATAAAGCCCTGAACAACAAAAGATGCCAGTCTCCATGGTACGAATACCATCAGATACTGTATGCTTTCTCTGTTCAAAGCTCCTACAGCCTTAGATAAAATATGAATGAGCATAACAAGGAGACATAAACCTACATTTACAAAATTTATTTCCCTTCGTTTCTCCATTTTTATCCCCTCATTTATGATACGGCTCCCTTTTTTTTTT
>CABPCX010000270.1 GCA_902406135.1 uncultured Eubacteriales bacterium | reverse complement strand
CAGGTCAAGGTTTTCCTCTACGCTTCTGTTTCTGTAGGGGCTTTCCTTGCCGGGAGTACTTAAAGTACCTCTGTATTCTCTCATCTGTTCGGCATTAAGGTCACATACGTATGCCTTGCCTTCCTTAATGAGTTTAACTGCTATCTCATAAAATTTATCAAAATAAGATGAAGCAAAGTAAAGTCTGTCATCCCAGTCAAAACCAAGCCATTTTACATCCTGCTCTATGCTTTCAACATATTCAACGTCTTCCTTTGAAGGGTTTGTATCGTCAAAACGCAGGTTGCATTTTCCGCCGTAAAGTTTAGCCAGCCCGAAGTTAAGGCAGATACTCTTTGCATGTCCTATATGAAGGTATCCGTTTGGCTCGGGAGGAAAACGTGTATGAAGTTTATTAAGTTTTCCTTCAAGGTCGTCCTGAATAAAGCTATGTATAAAGTTTCCAGTGCTGCTCAGACCGTTTTCGTTTACGTCTGCGCCGGTTAAGTTTTCCTCTGACATTTAATGCCCCTCCGTATCATTATTTTATCATCATAATATTATAATCTACACTATTTCCGCTTCTTTTGCAATAGCGGACAGCCTTTCCCTAGTTATTATTTCCAAAAGTTTCTGTATTATTCACAAGCCAGTCCGCAAAGTAAGCGTCCACAATCTTGACACCGCTGTCATTAAGATGGGCGTCATCTCTAAAATTTTCTATTTCAAGAAGGTTTTCTTCCCTGTTTACTACGTTGAAATCCAGATATTTAACCCCTGCCTCATCGGCAATGGCCGCCAGCTTGTCATGTATGGAGTCATAATTTTCTATCCAGTCCATGGACACATTGGCTATGGGTGCCGTCACAAAAACAAGCTCTGTGCCGTTTTCCCTGCACAGCTCGGCGAATTTCATTATATATTCCACCTGAGTTTCGTTGGGCTCCCATTCTTCTCCGTCAAGGCCCTTATACTGGTTGGTTTCGTCAAACTCACTTTCGGGAATAACCGTATCGCAGTATGTATAGCCCTTAGCAAGATAGTATTCAGCACCGTTGGTTTCCTGGACTTCCTCCTGTACGCCGTATTTTTCCTGGGCGTATTTTTCCATATCAGTCGCCTCATAGGCAAAATAGTCCTGCTGGTATCTTATGGGCAGAAGTTTATATTTTACCTTTTCATTGAGGGGAAATACGGTTTTGATGTACTCCTCTTTCACGCTTTCGTCATTTACGGCCTCAAAGAATGAATTTGCCTGCTTCATATCAAATTCGTCATCCATAACATCCCAGTAGAGCTCCAGCACCACAAGTTTTGGTTTCTGAGTTTTATAGACCTCCTTAAGCACAAAATATGAAGTATCATAATTTTGAAGTGGAGTACCCAGCTGCCAGGAAAGGGTGCCGAAAACACTGTCAAAATTTTCAGGGTCAAAGGTGCAGTATGCGTGGGAAGAGCCTATGAATACCATATCAACGGTATTTTCTTCAAGGGCATAAAACTCGTCATACCTGCTTTTTGTCCATACATTTACCGTATTTTTTGACGCTGCCTCAGCGTATTTATTTTCAACAAATTTATATGCGGCAATAAACAGCGCAATAAATATAATTGTTTCGATTATCAGTTTAAAACTGGAAGTAGATGAACGCTCCCGCTTCATAATACACCCCCGCTGCCAGTATGAATACTGCCGTTATTAAATAAAATGCTATTCTTACAAACATATTTTTTCTTTCGATAACATCATATACGGCCTTTTCGCCGCAGGAAACTTCCGCGATAACAAGGAACAATATGGCTGCCGCACATACGGCCATTTCAAACATATTAAGTCCCATTCCGGTAATTACTTCATATATATACTGGGCGTTAAACCAGCCGGTAAATCCTGTCGTAAGATTTCCGGTTATATATAAGGCGTCCGAAATGGTATTGGCTCTGAAGAATATAAATCCGAAACATACAAGCGCAAATGTAATTATAACGGAAATCAGTTTCATTATGGCTGTACCTTCAATATGCACCGCTCTTTTTATTTTTCTTCTGAAACCGTATGTGGTCTGGCCGATTATCTGGTATATTCCATGCAGCGCTCCCCATATAACAAAGGTCCAGTTGGCGCCGTGCCACAGGCCGCTCACTAGGAAAGTTACAAGAAGGTTTCTGTATTTTTTCGCATTTCCCTCTCGGTTTCCTCCTAAGGGTATATAGATATAATCCATAAACCAGGTGGAAAGGGATATATGCCATCTTCTCCAAAATTCCTTTATGCTTTTTGCCAGAAAAGGATTTCTGAAGTTATCCATAAGCCTGAATCCAAGCACCTTGGCACAGCCCTTGGCAATATCCGAGTATCCGCTGAAATCGCAGTATATCTGGAATGTGAACAGAATGGACGCTATTACAAGATACAGTCCGCTGTAGCTGTGGGCTGAATTGAATACCGTATTTACGGCTATGGCCACCCTGTCGGCTATGACTATCTTCTTGAAAAATCCCCAGAGCATTATTCTTATGCCGCTTACGGCCCTTTCAAGGTCAAACCTATGTTTTTCGTAAAACTGGGGAAGAAGGTTTTCGCTTCTTTCTATGGGGCCGGCCACAAGCTGCGGGAAAAACATAACAAACAGCATAAATATGCCAAAGTGTTTTTCCGCTTTTATGGTGCCTCTGTATACGTCAATGGTATAGGCCGCCGCCTGAAACGTATAAAAGGATATTCCCATAGGAAGTATTATATCTATGGTTTTAACGGGCCAGGCTTCGCCGAATATGGTTAGCATGGTGCTGTTCATAAATCCAAGATATTTGAACACAAACAGC
>CABPCX010000269.1 GCA_902406135.1 uncultured Eubacteriales bacterium | reverse complement strand
TCTTTTTTGAATATAAGCCGGAAAACATAAAGAATATAATAGACAGACAGAATGAAGATACTGCCGTGCTTATGAGCGGTGATACGGGTATATTCAGCGGAACAAAAAAGCTTTTGTCTGTTTTGGACGGCTATGATGTTGAAGTGATTCCGGGGATATCTTCGGTTTCGTATTTTTCTTCAAAGATAAATATACCATGGCAGGAATGGAAAATAATAAGCATTCACGGCAGAAAATCAAACGTAATAGGCCATATAAGGGAAAACAAATATACTTTTGTATTTTTGAATAATACCGATGATATTAAAAATATATGCGGGAAGCTTGTAAATTACGGTATGGGCAAGGTATATGTCTATGCCGGCATCGACCTCTCATACACGCATGAAAAAATATTTGAAGGTTATGCGGAAGATATAAACTGCGGAGAAAAAACGGGTCTGTCATCGGCTCTTTTTGTAAACGAGAACTTTAAAAAAACATACGGTGAAATAAAGGACAGCGAGTTCATAAGGGGAAACGTACCCATGACAAAGTCCGAAATAAGGACCCTTTCCGTTTCAAAACTTGGGCTGGACAATAATTCGGTTTTATATGATGTCGGAGCGGGTACGGGCTCCGTATCAGTGGCGGCGGCTTTGCTCTGCCCGGACATTAGGGTATATGCCATTGAAAAAAATATGGACGCCATAGAGCTCATAAAAGCAAATAAGATAAAATTCTGCACAGACAACATCGAAATAATCGAAGGAGAGGCGTCAGCAGCTTTAGATAATATTGCTGAAAATCCGACGCACGTTTTTATCGGAGGAAGCGGCGGCAGAATGTCCGATATTGTAAGTAAAATTGTAAATAAGAATGAGACAGCAAGGTTTGTAGTAAATGCGGTTACGCCTGAGACCCTTTCCGAAACATTGAAAGTATGTGAGATGTATAACAGGGTGCCTGATATTGTTCAGATATTTGCCGCAAAGGGAGAAAAAATCGGAAACAGTACTATAATGAAGGCTCTGAATCCCGTTTATATAATTTCGTTTTAAGGCGGTGGATATATGTTTTTGCCAAGAATAGTCATAGGTGGTACGGGAAGCGGCTGCGGAAAGACAACTGTTGTATGCGCCATACTTAAAGCGCTTAAAGACAGAGGTTTAACTGTAGCTGCGGCAAAATGCGGTCCCGATTACATTGACCCAATGTTTCATAAAAGTGCCCTTAAAGTGCCGTCAAAAAATATTGACCTGTTTTTTTCGGATGATAATACAGCAAAGGCACTGTTTGCGGAGCATGCACAAGGTTCGGATATATGCGTCATAGAAGGTGTAATGGGATATTATGACGGGCTTTCCTTTGATAATGATAAAGTCAGTACATATAGTGTGTCCGATGTTCTTTCAGCGCCGTCCGTAATAGTTTTAAATGCCAGGGGAATGGCTCTCACGGCATCTGCCCTCATACAGGGAATGATAAATTTCAGAGATAACAGCAGGATAAGGGCAGTTATACTTAATAATATAAGCCCCATGTCATTTGAGACCTTAAAAAAAGCCATAGAGGATAAAACGGGGGTTGAAGTGTTGGGATTTATGCCAAAGGACAGCAGCTTTAATATAAACAGCAGACATCTGGGTCTTGTTACGCCTGATGAGAGCACAGTTGAAGTTTTAGAAGAAATGTCAGAGGCAGCATCAAAATACATAGACCTTAACAGACTTATGGAAATAGCTGCTGAATCTGGTGAATTGGAATTTGAAAGGCTGAGTGTAAAGTGCGGCGAAAAATTTAAAATTGCCGTAGCGCTGGATGAGGCTTTTTGTTTTTATTACTCGGACAATCTTGAGCTTTTGAGGAAAATGGGAGCAGAAATAGAGTTTTTCAGCCCAATTTATGATAAAACCGTACCTGATGCGGACGGAATGATAATCGGAGGCGGTTATCCCGAACTTTACGCAGAAAAACTTTCAGAAAATACGAGTATGTTAAATGACATAAGGATAAAAATTGAAAACGGTATGCCCTGCCTTGCGGAATGCGGCGGATTTATGTACTTAAGCAGTGCCATAGACAATTTTAAAATGACAGGTATTTTTAATGGTAATGCTTATGACACCGGAAAATTATCCAGATTCGGATATATTGAACTTAAGTCTGAAAGAGAATATATAAACGGTATTAAGGGCCACGAATTTCACCATTGGGATATGGACGACGGCGGCAGTGAGTGCACAGCAGTAAAACCTTCGGGCAGAAGCTGGAAATGTATGAGTTTTTATAAAAACACTATTGCCGGATATCCACATTTATATTATTGGTCTAAACCGGAATTTGCCCAAAGATTTGCGGACATATGCCGTTCATGGAGGAAATGAAATGTTTGTTACTGTAATAGGCGGCAGCGGCAGCGGAAAAAGTGAATTTGCCGAAAACACCGCTGTCAAACTTGGAAAAAGCAGACTCGTTTATACTGCGGCTATGAAACCCTATGGCACAGAAGGCGAAATGAGAATAAAAAGACACAGAGAATTAAGAAAAGATAAAGGTTTCATTACAGTGGAGAAGTATACAGCGCTGAAAGATCTTCTTGTTGAGAAAGGCGATACTATTCTTATTGAATGTATGTCAAATCTTCTTGCAAATGAAATGTTTGATGAAGAAGGAACGGGAGAAAATTCCGTAAACGAAATAATAGAAGGAATAGATATTGTCAGCCAAAAGTGCGCAAATCTTATAGTGGTTACCAATGATATTTTTTCAGACGGAGAAAACTACACGGAAGAAACCTCAAAATACATAAAAAATCTTGCGGAGATAAATAAGTATATTTGTT
>CABPCX010000268.1 GCA_902406135.1 uncultured Eubacteriales bacterium | reverse complement strand
AAGATACTATTACGTCGCCTTCCTGGATTCCGGCTTCTTCAGCTGAGCCGCCGCTGATAACTGATGTTACAAGAACTCCCACGGGAAGTCTGTAAAGCTCTGAAAGCTGGTCTGTAATATCCTGGCCTGTAATTCCAAGGTAAGGTTTTTCAACTGAACCTGTTTCCATTATTTCCTGAAGAATGGGAACAGCTATGCTTGAAGGGATAGCATATCCTACGCCCTCTGCGTCATCGCCGCTGTTTGTTGTAAATGTCTTAGCAGTATTTATACCAATAACCGCTCCTGAATAGTCAATAAGAGCGCCGCCGCTGTTACCGGGGTTAATAGCTGCATCAGTCTGGATAACTTCAAGTTCTTTTCCTTCAACAGTTACAGTTTTGTTTTCGGCACTTATCATACCGCCTGTTGTTGTTTTTCCTTCTCCAAGTGAGTTTCCTATTGCTATTACGGGCTCACCAAGTTTTATATCTCCTGAATCATCAAATGTAGCTATTGTAACATTCTCAATACCCTGTGCCTCAAGGTCAGCTTTTTCAACTGAAAGAACGGCAAGGTCTGTTGTTGAATCATAGCCTACAACGCTTGCAGGTATAGTCTCTTCGGCATCATCAAATGCTATGGCTATATTCTGTGCTCCGTTGATAACATGTTCATTGGTTGCTACATATACAAGGTTATCATCCTCTGAGAATATAACTCCGCTTCCTGCTCCAACAGCCTGATAAGGTATTGAATAGTATCCATAGTTTGCTGTTCCCTGGCTTGTTGTTGTTATACTTACTACAGCACTGTAGACGGATTCGATGGCGTCACTTGCTGAACTTGATTTAATTGATGACACCGCAGAAGCAGTAGTAGAAATGACTCCGTCATAGGAATCTCCGCCCTTTCCGCCTGCTATTCTTGATATTCCGTACCCGGCACCAATTCCTGTTCCAAGTCCAAGGCTGCATACAAGACAGACAGCAACTACTTTTCCAAAGGTCATACCTTTTTTCTTTGTTTTTACCTTTACTTCGTAATAAGGAGGTTTGTCTTTTCCTCCGTCTGCGCCCTCTTTCTTGAGGTCTTTGTCATTATTTTCATCTTTATTCTCATCATTGTTTTCAAAACTGCTTATTTCCTTACAGGGAACCGTATTAATTTCTTCCCTTGCTGTTCCTTCAAAGGGTCTGTCATAGGCATTTTCATATACCTCTTCCTTATTTGCGGGGTCATCTGCATCTATATATCCCTTTGAATTTACTGTTCTTTCTTCCTCATTCAAATTTTCGCTATTGTTATTATTCATATTGTTATCATTGTCATTGTTCTTTGATGTCTCTTCATACCAGCTCATAGAACACCCTCCTTAATATGTTAAAGCCTTCTGCTTTATTTCTTATTTTTTTCTTTCTATGTTTTGAATTATAATTGTTATATTTGAACACTGTATGAACAAAAAATAAAAAATAAGTTAATAAAAGGTTTTAAAACCGTGAACGAAAAATATGTTCATTTAATAGTTTTATTTTAACCTTTCATCTGCTATAATTCTATAGCAGAAAGGAGTCTTTTTATGAAAAAAATAATCATCGCAACAACAAATGAAGGTAAAATGAAGGAATTCCGCGCTCTCTTAGCCCATAAAGACGTAGAAATCGTTTCTATGAAAGAAGCCGGAATAAATATAGACATAGATGAAAACGGAACAACATTTGAAGAAAATGCCGCAATAAAAGCAAAAACAGTATGTGAATATTCAGGCTGTCTCTGTCTTTCAGACGACAGCGGACTTGTAATAGACTATCTTGGCGGAGAACCCGGCATATATTCTGCAAGATATCTGGGCCATGACACTCCCTACGAAGAAAAGAATAAAATAATAATCGAAAGATTAAAAGGCGTTCCTACAGAACAGCGTTCAGCAAGATTCGTATGCGCCGTTGCAGCCGCATTCCCCGACGGAAGAGTTCTCACGGTAAAGGATACCATGGAGGGCTATATTGCAGAGGCACCCGCAGGCAAAGGCGGTTTCGGATATGACCCCATATTCTTTTTCCCTCCCGCAGGAATGACAAGCGCCGAGCTCACTGCTGAAGAAAAAAATGCGGTAAGCCACAGAGGCAAAGCCCTCAGAAAAATGGTCGCTCTTCTTGAAAAGGAGCTGTAAAATGAAAGCAATTGTTTTTTCAGACAGCCACAATTCGGTATGGCTTATGAATGACCTTGTAAAAAAATTTCAATCAAAAATTGACTGCATAATTCATCTGGGAGATTGTACCGAAGATACTTCTGATTTTGAAATGAAGGGAATCCGTCTTTTTCAGGTAAGAGGCAATAATGATTATGACAGTCTCTATCCGTCTGAAAGGACCATAACTCTTGCTTCAAAGCGTATATATATGACCCATGGCCACCGCCAGAAAGTGTACTACGGCACGGATACACTGTATTATACTGCTGCTCAGGAGCAGGCAGACATTGCTCTTTTCGGCCATACCCATATACCCTATCTTGAAAACGAAGGCGGCATTATAGTTATGAATCCCGGAAGCATCTCTCTGCCCAGAGGCGGGAATGAAAAAACCTTTGCATTCATTACTATAGAAAACGGAAAAACAACCGCTTCTATTATGGCTTCTACCCTGGACGGCATAAAAAAGATAAGAAGTCTGACTTTGTAGAACATATCCACAAAAAATGTTCATAAAATCGTTTATACAGCAAGGATTATACCATCGGTATGATCCTTTTTTATATTGTGTATATACATATTTTTTAATAATCTCTCAAATACGCACATTTTTTTGTTCGTTTTTATAAATTGTATTTTAAAAGAAAACA
>CABPCX010000267.1 GCA_902406135.1 uncultured Eubacteriales bacterium | reverse complement strand
ATATTTACAGTTTCTGAAATAATTGCTCTCGGCAAAAACGGACGAGCCCAGCGTAGAGCCTATTCCGTATTTTGAATTGCCGTCATAGTAATTGTTATAGACATGAGCTGAATAGAATCTTACTCTTGGATGCCTCGAATCCGAATGATCATACCAATTATGATGGTATGTTATATAAAGACCGTCCGTCGTATCCTCGCTAAGTCCCAGCAGGTTGCACTTTCCGCTGTCCCAGAAATGGTTATAAGAAAATGTGATATACGTAGATTTCTTGCAGTCAAGCGCACCGTCGCCTTTGGCCTGATCAGCATCGCTGCCGGCCATACCGTAGAACAGATCGCAGTTATGCACCCAAACGTGGTCGTTCCCCTGCTGCAAAGTAATATTGTCGCCCTCGCTGCTGTCAACCAGCATAACGCCGATATTTCTTATCTCAAGGTTTGACATATTCTTTACTCTCAGACCAAAGCCTGAAATAACCGCGTCGTCGCCGATTCCCTCTACAGTTATTCCGCATTTCAGCTTTCCGCCGCCGTCAATGGTTATATCTCCCTTATCAGTTACCGCAGGATCGGTTACAGTTCCTATTACCCTTATATCAAGCGGTCTTGTTTCATAACCCTTTTTATAAAGGTTAAGTATATTCTGTATTCCCGTACCGTTTGTGGTAGAGCCGCTGCTGCTTGTTACCACATCCATTGTTACCGTATCCTTTGTTTCTTCGGTAAGATAAAGAACAACGGCATTATCCTTGAGGGTTCCGTCTTCATTATATGCTCCGGAGGAGGTGCCGTCCGTCCATGCAAAACCGGTTCTGTCATAGCTTCCTACTGTTATAGGCGCCGATTCAATAGAGCCTGATGAATTTTCCTCTCCTCCCGAGGTAGGAACAACCTTCAAAACATATTTGCCGGCCTTGAGTCCAACGGCGTCCGCTCTGAAATAGCCGCCATACTGCCTTATAAGCATGGAATCAAGCTGAACATAGCTTCCGCCTTCGGGCTTGCAATATACATTATAGCCGTCGGCTCCGCTGACGGGCGTCCATGTGATATAAGCGGATTCCTTGAGAACAACCGACTGCGCCGGTACCGAAACTTCCGCTGAAACGATACCGGTTCTGAGATAAGAGTAATTTCCCATACCGGACATTACTCCGCCGGCAGCAATTGCGGCAGCCAGCATACAGGTAACAATCTTTTTTAACTTCATAATAATATACCCCTCAAAAAATATTCGGACTTCAATACTATTATTATACTTCCGCACAAACTATATTTCAATTGTTAATACTGGAGAAATTTACACAAAAAAATTATAACATGTCACAAAAAAGCATATAATTATACCAAACCTCTTTTCCATACTCCCTTTTTGTAAAAGAAAAAGGCTATTGCCGTAGCAATTATCCACCCTATCGGCCAAGAAAGCCAAACTCCGAGCGTGTCAAAACGTGCTGAAAGAATATATGAAAGTATAACTCTTAAAATAAGGTCTGCAAACGTCGACACCATGAAAGCTCTCATGCTTCCGGCTCCGCGGAGAAGTCCGTCAGTCATTATTTTAACGGCAACCGCCAAATAAAACGGAGAAACTATTTTTAAAAACTCCATTCCCGTCTTTAAAGCGGTTACGCTCTGGTCATTTTCCATAAACAGCATAAGCGCATGCCGGCAGAAAATAAAATATATAAGTACAAACGGCAGTGCGACTGCGAGCGAAATCAAGACTCCAGCTGAATATCCCTGCTTGATTCTCTCCGTTTTTCCGGCGCCCATATTCTGAGCCGTATAGCTGGATACCGCGTTTCCGGCGGCGGCAAAGGACATTATAGCAAAGGTATTCAGCTTTATGGCGGCCGAATACCCCGCTATTACAGAAGAGCCGTAGCCGTTTATTATTCCTTGTATAAAGAGGTTTCCGACAGACACAAAGCTCTGCTGCAAAACGCTTGGTATCGTAACCGCGCCTATTCTGCGGAACAGACCGACGTCAAATATTTTCGGTCTGATCTCATACTGAAGCTTATTGAGTCTTGTAAAAAGAATAATTACCGATACTACCGACGCCGCTCCCTGCGCTATAAAGGTAGCCCACGCTGCTCCGGCGACTCCCCAGCCGAAAACGGCTACAAAAAGCAGATCAAGACCGATATTCCCCAGAGAGGAACCTATAAGCAGATACATAGGTGTTTTAGCGTCGCCAAGAGCAGTGAAAACGCCCGAAGATATATTATAAAAGAAAAGAAACGGAAGACCGTAGGTGAAAATATTGAGATATACTCCTCCGTCGTCGAAAATATTCTCCGGAGTATTAAGCAGCTTTAATATAGGATTGCAGAATATCACGCCGAATAGCAGAATACATAAGCTTATAGCCGCGGACATAACAAACGAAGTGTTTACCGCCGTTTTTATTTCCGACATTCTTCTGCTGCCGAAAAGCTGAGATATTATAACAGAGCTTCCTATATTGCAGCCCATTGCGATAGCCATAAAAATCATAGTAACAGGATACGATACCCCGATAGCCGCGAGAGCGTCTTCACCTGCAAATCTCCCGGCAATAATACTGTCGGAAATATTATAAAGCTGCTGGAATACAACGCTCCCCAAAAGAGGCAGCGTAAACATAAACAATACCCTTGACGGCTTTCCCTTTGTAAGATCAGTTATCAATTTTTTTCATCCTTTCAAAGCGCTGCTGACTAAAAACAATTATTTCCCCGTAAAATACGGCGCAAACCGTCCGCGGTAAACCGCGGACGGCAAGTAAGCTACGTTATCCCGCCGCCTTAACAGCGGCTTCAACGATATTTTTAAAATACCATGTATTACTGCTTCTG
>CABPCX010000266.1 GCA_902406135.1 uncultured Eubacteriales bacterium | reverse complement strand
TTACAAATCTTAAACCCATAGCAAAAACCACCAGTCAAGTAATAATATTATAAGGTTATAAATAAATATATATTAAAAACGCTTTCGGAGGAAAACATTATGAGCAAAACCAGATTTATGGTCATAAAACTTAAGGAGCTTATCAAAACGGCTGTATTTGCCGTCCTTGGAGCAGCAATTATAATCGCTTTGATAATAACTATTGTTCCAAAAAGCTCCGATGCCAAATACAAATCAGGTACATACACAAGCAATATTTCCATTGGGGAAGAAACTGCATCCGTTTCTCTGACTTTCAGTGAAAACGAAATAACGGATATGGCTTTTGTCCCCACTTCAGACTCTTTTGAGCTGTTTTATCCGTTTGCACAAACCACAGCCGATGAAATTAAGGCTCAAATTATGTCCAGCCAATCCACCGACAATATTCAGCTTTCCTACGACACACAGTTCACAGGAGAAATAATATTGAATGGAGCTGCTTCCTGCATCGAAAGAGCTAAAAGATGATGAAGGCGCACCCATTATTCAGGCCTTCATAAACCAACAGCCATGCGAAAAACTGCATGGCTGTTTTCTTACTGAAAATATTATAGGCTTGTATTTGTCAAGCATATTCCCATTTGGTTATCTCTTCTCAAGACAGGACAACACAAAATCAATGGGTATGTCCATTCTGGCAGCTGTTTCCTCTGATGATAAACCGCTGTCAATAAAACGCTGAACAACCGCATCCAGCTTTTCTCCAACTTCAATAATATGCTTGTCAGGGTCATAAAATCGAACTACCCTCTGTCCCCAGCGGTGCTCAAACAATTCGTGAACATAGCTTATATCAAATGATTTAAGATGATTGACAAAAGCATCCATATCATCTTCTTCAAAATAGAGTTCTCCTGCGTTGTTTGGCAAAATGACTTTATCAGTTTTGATAAATGATTTCCATGTATCAAGGGTCTGAAGTACAACTCCGCCGTCCAATGTAACATTTGCGCCAAAGTCAGCAACAACGTTTAAGCCCAAAACATCGTGATAGAACTTTTTACTGTTTTCCATATCCTTTACAGCAATCAATGTGCTCATATATTTCATTTTTACCGCAGACACCTCCATATTTATGCCGTTACAGAGATATTTTTATAGCTGTTCGTTAGTTATAAACGCTTTCAGTTCTGAACCTGCATAAGAATCAGCACTGATAAATATTTTAAAGTGTTTTTTATAAATCCAGCTGTATCTGCTGTGCCGAATCTTTATCCGAAGGTTTTACAAGGCCAAAGTGGCTGTATCCTCCTTCAGTAACTACCCTTCCTCTGGGAGTACGTTTGATATATCCAAGCTGTATAAGATATGGTTCAATAACGTCCTCAATGGTTTCCGATTCTTCATTGACCGCTGCTGCGATTGTATCAAGTCCAACGGGGCCGCCGCCAAACTTATCTATTATTGTGAGCAGTATCTTTCTGTCCGTTATATCAAGACCCATTTTATCTACTTCAAGCAGGTCGAGGGCGTCTGAAGCCACTTCACTTGTTATTACACCGTCATATCTGACCTGAGCAAAGTCTCTGACTCTTTTCAGCAGTCTGTTTGCTATTCTTGGAGTTCCCCTTGAGCGTCTTGCTATTTCGGCGGCTCCTCCCAAATCTATCTCTGTATTGAGTCCCCCGGCTGAGCGAATAACGATTTTTGAAAGGTCTGCCGTACTGTATGGCTCAAGATGATTTACCACTCCAAATCTGTCACGCAGAGGCGCCGTAAGAAGGCCTATTCTTGTGGTCGCTCCTATAAGAGTGAACTTTGGAAGTTCAAGTCTTACACTTCTTGCTCCGGCTCCCTTTCCTATAACTATATCTATGGAAAAGTCCTCCATGGCAGGATAGAGTATTTCCTCTATTATTCTGTTAAGTCTGTGTATCTCGTCTACAAAAAGTATGTCGCCCTCATTAAGGCTGTTAAGTATGGCTGCCATATCTCCGGGTCTTTCTATGGCAGGGCCATCTCGTTGGAGATGATGTTGGCGAGGGTCGTTTTTCCCAGTCCCGGAGGGCCATATAAAAGAACATGGTCCAAGGGCTCTCCCCTTTTTTTAGCGGCTTCTATAAACACTCTAAGATTATTTTTGACCTTATCCTGTCCGATATATGTTTCAAGCGTATCGGGTCTGAGACTCACTTCTATATCACTGTCATACTCTCCGGCAGCTGTTGTAATAATTCTTTTATCCATTTCAAATACTCCTTGATTACAATCTGCTTAATTCCCGCAAAGATGCAGAAAGTATCTTCTGTACGTCCATACCTTCATTGTATACTCTGCTTACAGCCTTGACTGCCTCACTTCTTGAATATCCAAGGGCAACAAGGGCTTCGACAGCCTCGCTGCGGTCATCTCCGGCAGCTGCTGTTTCCGAAACTGCCGCTCCTCCATTACCGTCAAATATATCGGCTATATCATCATTTCCTATCTTATCTTTTAAGTCAAGTATAACTCTCTGAGCTGTTTTTTTGCCTATTCCGGGCGCCCTTGCTATGGCTGCCGAATCCGCTGAAACTATGGCGGTTATAAGCTGTGACGGCGTAAGCACGCCTAAAATGCTTACCGCAGCCTTGGGTCCGATTCCCGATACGGAAATAAGTTTTTCATAGAGACTTCTTTCTTCCACACTTGAAAAACCGAAAAGCGTTATTCCGTCCTCTCTGACACTCATATATGTATAAACGGTCACCTGACCCTTTTGTGAACATAATTTTTGAGCCGAAAAAGCCGGTACAATAACTTTATATCCTATACCGTTATTCTCAACTATCAAGCTGTCCGAATCGTTATAAACGATTTCGCCTTTTATAT
>CABPCX010000265.1 GCA_902406135.1 uncultured Eubacteriales bacterium | reverse complement strand
ACAGGATTTGAACCTGCGGTCTCTGCGTCCCGAACGCAGCGCTCTACCAAACTGAGCCACACCCCGTAGAACATAACTATTATACTAGCAGCCCGTATAAAAATCAAGAGTTTTTAACTTTCAAAATCCAGAATACGGTTTTTATAAAATAGTTTTCCTTATCTTTTACAACAGTCTTTTGAAATTCTTAAAAAAATTTAACATTCGAGACAATTTAAAAAATTTGTGATATTATACAGTTACGGTCTTGAAAAACCCTTGAGACCATAAAGCAAACAGTATTAATTTTGAAAACGAAAGGATGTTTTATATTATGAAAAGGTATTTTAAATATACAGCCGCAGCTGTTTCGGCTGTAACAATGGCTGTTTCTGCGGTTCCCGCTATGGCTGCCCAGGTTATCGTAAATGACGGTACACAGAAGACTGCTGAAGCTACAGAAGAGGTTAAAGCAGAAGAAACAAAGACTGAAGAAGTTAAAACAGAAGAAACTAAAGAAGAAACAGCTCAGACTCCCGCAGAAGAGAGCATTGGATATACTGCACTTACAGGAAAGATTACAGCTGTTACAGTTGAAGAAGACGGAACAGCAAGAATCAATTTCCAGAACGAAGAGAGAGGCGAAATCGTATTTATCGAAGGCGCTGACTGTATGGTAATCGTTGGAAACGAAGTAAAGAGCGTTAAAGACCTCAAAGAAGGTATGGAAGTTACAGTTGTTATGAACGACCTTGCTCCCATGACAATGAGCCTTCCTCCCCAGACATCAGGTGCTGTTGCAATAGTTGCAAACGGCGAAACACCTGTATTTACAGCTGTTGACAAGTTCGATGATGAACTTACAGGCAAAACACTTAAGCTTGTTATGGACGAAAACGTTCAGATTCTTGACATCAGAGGAACAAAGCAGGCTCTTACAGCTGATGATATCAAGGGACACAAAGCCATCGTAGTTTACGGTGCATCAACAAAGAGCATTCCCGCTCAGACAACACCCAGCTTTGTAATCATTCTTGACAACGGTGAAGAAACAGCTGAAACTACAGAAACAACAGAGACAGCTGAAACAAAGACAACTGAAACAGCTGAGACTACAGAAACAACAAAGACAGCTGAAACAGAAGAAAAGGCTGAAAACGTTCCCTTAAGAACAACTCTTGAGGCAATGGGATACACAATCGAGTGGACATCAAACGACGCTCCCATCATCATCACAAAGGACGCTGTTAAGGCTGAAATCAAAATCGACAGCAACACAGTAGTTATGGAAGGCGCTGACGCTAAAGAGCTTTCATCAAATGTAGTTCTTGTTGACGGCGTAACATATATTCCCGCAGACTTTGTTGAATTACTTAAATAATTAAATACTGAAATCTTCTTTTTCTTTGGAGGCTTCGTTTGTAATGAACGGAGTCTCCTTTTTATTTATAAAAAGAAATATTATCCAGCCGGTGCAGGACTTTTGTTTTTGTATAAAAAATAAGATTCGGGGCAGTGTAATAAGTGAGATTTTGTAATATCACAAAAAAGAAAATAATGCATCGGAGGGAAAAACAATGAAGCAGTTTTCATACAAAATAAGCGACCCCGCAGGCATACATGCACGCCCGGCAGGATATATAGTGAAAGAAGCGGCCAAATACGGTTCGGATATTAAGATTGAAGTAAACCAAAAGACAGCGGATGCGAAAAAAATATTTTCCGTAATGTCTCTGGGAGCGAAAAACGGAGATGACATAACCGTCACCGTTTCAGGAAACGACGAGGAAAAGGCGGCAGAAAGCCTGAAAAAACTCATCAGCGAAAAGCTTTGAATGGGGAGGAATGGATATGATTAAACTCAAGGGCAGCGGAGTAAGTCCGGGCATAGCCGTAGGAAAAATATTTTTTATGGAGAAGGCGGACGAGAAGATAATACGCCGCACCGTAAATGATACGCAGGCGGAACTTGACAGGCTGTCTAACGCCGTGGAGGACTATCTTGACGACCTGACGGAGCTTAAAATAAAGACCCAGAAGGAAGCAGGAGAAGAAAGTTCACAGATATTCGAGACCCACTCTCTAATGCTTATGGACCCGGATTTTCTGGGTGAAGCGGAAAATATGATAGAAAGAGAAAATGTAAATGCCGAATACGCCGTTAAAATCATCGGAGACAATCTGTCTGAAATGCTCAAGCTTTCGGACTCGGAATATATGCGTGAGAGAGCCGTCGATGTGGAGGACATAACGGACAGTCTTATAAATACGCTGTCAGGCAAAAAGCTCAAGCTGCCAAAGGGTGAAAAGGTAATAGTAGCGGCCGACGACCTTTCTCCCGGTGAGACTGCGTCCTTTGACAGAAACAGCATACTTGCCTTTGTGACAAAATATGGTTCTTCCACCTCCCATACATCAATACTTGCCAGGACCATGGGTATTCCCGCCATTGTCGGTGCGGGAGAGATAGACAAATCCTGTGACGGGCAGATAATGTATGCCGACGGAAACACAGGAGTTGTATATATTGACCCGGACGAAGATATTTTAAAGGAAGCCGATGAAAAGATGCGGCTCCAGAAGGAAGACGACTTAAAACTTTCGGCCTTTATCGGAAAGCCCACCGTAACAAAAGACGGCAGAAAAATAATGATGTTTGCCAACATAACCAGACCGTCTGACATTGATGCCGTCCTTGAGAATGATGCCGAAGGCATAGGCCTTTTCAGAAGTGAGTTTATGTATATGGACAGGCGCACCCTTCCTACTGAAGACGAGCTGTACGGAGTATATTCCTCCATAGCCGAAAAGATGGGAAACAAACCCGTCATAATAAGGACACTGGATATAGGCGCCGATAAAAAAGCCGACTGTATCCCC
>CABPCX010000264.1 GCA_902406135.1 uncultured Eubacteriales bacterium | reverse complement strand
CTTTTCTATATATGTGTCATAGTAGCCGCCGCCGTATCCTATTCTTCCGCCGTATATGTCAAAGGCCACTCCCGGAACAACCAGCAGAGTTTTTTCTGACGGAATTATTTCCTTATCAATACCGCATCCCGGCTCATATACGCCCAAACTGTTTTTTACCAGATTATCAAGGCTTTCTATTTTTACAAAAAACATTTTCCTGTCTTTAAGCGATACTGGCACAGCCACGGTCTTTCCGTCCTTAAGCGCCCTGTTTATTATATCGGTGGTGGGAACTTCGTTTTTCATACTGACATAAATAAATACGGAATCACAGTCGGCATATTCCCTTTGAGATATGAACTTTTCAAATATCGCCTGTCCGTTTTCTTTCTTAATATCGTCAGGGATATTTTTTCTCTCCGCTATCCATTGTCTGCGCATCTCATTTTTCAAGGGCTTTCCTCCCATCAATACATATAGAACATTGCTAAGTAGTTGCCTATGGCGGCAAATACCATAAGCCATAAGACTATATCAATAACAAGGAAAACAATACTTACAATGAGCAGCATTTTTCCAAAGCTTTTGTATCCTGCGCCGTTTTTATTGACATATATTCCTCCGGCAATTATGCCGATTATGGCGCCTATTACATTGAAGTAAACTGCAATAAGAATAAGTGCCACCTTAGCCGCCGTTGAAGGCTCTTCCTTTGTGTTTATTCGCTTTGCCTCTTCCATATAGTCATAGGTGTCATAGGCTTTATTTTCATAATAATCGTATTTTTTCTCATAATAAGAGCCGTTGTCCGGCTGAACTTTCTCTAATGCCGTATTGTTATTATTTTCTTCCATGGACAGTCCTCCTTTATTTACCGATGAATAATGTACCTACGTCATCTCCATCGATTACTTTTTCAATTATTTCGGCATCGCTTCCGTCGGCTATTACCATATCTATGCCGTTGTCCGCACAGAGCTTTGCCGCTGATATTTTTGTAGCCATTCCGCCAACCGAGAATTTTGAACCGGCTGTTCCTGCCATTTTTTCTACTTCTTCCGTTACTTCTTCAACTATCTTTATCCTCTTTGCATCCGGATTGACCCTGGGGTCACTGTCATAAAGGGCATCAATATCCGTAAGCAGTATGAGAAGGTCAGCCTTAAGAAGCACCGCAACATTTGCCGCAAGGCGGTCGTTGTCACTGAATTCGATTTCGTATGTAGATGTGGTGTCGTTGGCATTTCCGATCTCTCTGGAGAAGTTCGTCAAAGGTATTTTCAGTATTCTGTCTTCTGTTTTCGTCCTCAAAGTCAGTTCTTGTAAGCAGTATCTGGGCAATGGTGTGGGTATACATATTGAAAAAATTCTGATATATCTGCATCAGTATTGCCTGGCCCACAGCCGCAGCCGCCTGTTTTTCCCTTGTTTTCTGAGGTCTTTCGGTAAACCCAAGGCTTTTTGAGCCTACGCCGATGGCACCTGAGGAAACAAGTACAACATTTTTGTCCCTGTTTTTAAGGTCAGCTATCATCCAGCACAGTCTCTCTATCATTCTGAGGTTGAGCTTTCCGTTAGGGTATGTTATGGTCGATGTTCCTACCTTAATAACGATTGTTTTATAGTCCTTAAATCTGTCATGAATATTCATGTCTATCTTAACTCCTGTCATATTTAAACATAAAGGCGGATAAATATTTTATCCGCCTTTTTTCAACATATTATTTACTGATTTTGAATGAACTCTTAAGCGGAACTATTCTGTTAAATACCAGTTTGTCATCAGTCGTATCCTTTGTATCAACGCAGAAATATCCGTTTCTCATAAACTGGAATCTTTCTCCCTTTGCAGCTTCTCTTAATGAAGGTTCGATCTTGCAGTCCTTCATCACTATTATGGATTCGGGATTCATTATCATCTCACCGTTTGGATCATCAGGATTATCCAGCATCATATAGTCATAAAGTCTTGCCTCGGCTGTTGTGCAGTCGTCTGCGCATACCCAGTGGAGTGTTCCCTTTACCTTTCTTCCGTCAGGGCTGTTTCCTCCCCTTGATTCGGGGTCATAAGTACAGTGTATCTCTGTTATTTCACCGTTTTCGTCCTTGACAAAATCTGTGCATGTAACAAAGTATGCACCCTTAAGACGTACTTCCTTGCCGGGAGCAAGTCTGAAGAATTTCTTTACGGGTTCTTCCATAAAGTCTTCTCTTTCAATATATACTTCCCTTCCGAAGGGAACCGTTCTTTTTCCGAGTTCGGGATTTTCAGGATTGTTTTCAATCTCTATAAATTCTATTTGTCCTTCAGGATAGTTTGTTATGACAACTTTAACAGGGTCAAGAACTGCCATTACTACCTTTGCCTTTGTCTTAAGGTCCTCTCTGAGGCAGTAGTCAAGAAGCGCACTGTCAACACAGCTGTTTGCCTTTGACACACCTATTCTCTCACAGAAGTCCCTTATGGCTTCAGGTGTATAGCCTCTTCTTCTAAGACCGCTTACTGTAGGCATTCTGGGGTCGTCCCAGCCGTCAACAAGTCCGTTTTCAACAAGGGCTCTAAGCTTTCTTTTGCTCATTACAGTGTTTGTAAGGTTAAGTCTTGCAAACTCAATCTGTCTGGGAGGATTTACTGTATATCCAGCTTCCCTTACAACCCAGTCGTAAAGAGGTCTGTGGTCCTCAAACTCCATTGTACAGATGGAATGTGTAATTCCTTCTATGGCGTCCTCAAGGGGATGCGCAAAGTCATACATGGGATAGATGCACCATTTATCGCCTGTTCTGTGATGGCTCGCATGGGCGATACGGTAAATTACAGGGTCTCTCATATTGATGTTGGGTGATGCCATATCAATCTTAGCTCTGAGTTCCCTGACGGCAGCA
>CABPCX010000263.1 GCA_902406135.1 uncultured Eubacteriales bacterium | reverse complement strand
ACGGTATCAAATAATCTAACAATCAAATGTTAGATTTTTTTGTATATTAAAATAAATATATATATACAAAAGGAGGATTTTGTATGAAACCACTTGAAGGACGAGCAAGAAGAAGGGGAGACAGATACGACGGATTTCTTGTAAGAAATGTGGACCCCATGGGAACGCTGATACCCTTTATAATGAAGACAAAAACGGATTCATGGGTCCTTATGGACGATAAAATAGATATTACCCATACGCAGGATTTTATGAGGGAAATGAGAAGAAACGGAAGCATTCCGGCCCTTTCATTATACCAGATAGTTTTTGCCGCCATGGTAAGGACAATAGTTACGGTGCCCGAAATAAACAGATTCGTACAAAACGGCAGAATATATGCCCGAAATAAAATAAAGGGTTCCATGGTCGTTATGAGGGGGCTTACGAAGGAAAGCGAAAGGACTACCATAATGCCCGAATTTGAGCTGGAAGACACCCTCTATGATGTGGTCAGGAGAATAAACGAAAAAATAGACCCCATAGACAGAACCCAGAAAAAAGTTAGGGAAGACAATAAGAAAACCGAATTTGACGTTCTTCAGACGGCTTTAAGCGCCATACCTCCGTTTTTACTGCATTTTCTGTTTGATGTTTTGAAATTTATGGACAGACACGGAGTTATGCCCAAGGCTATAAATAATTTAAGCCCCTTCCATTCAAGCTTTTTTATAACAAATATGGGCTCCATGGGTATGATGCCCGTATATCATCATATATACGAGTTTGGCACCCTTTCATGTTTTGGCGCCATAGGCACCATAGACAAGGTGTATGAGATGGACAAAAACGGCGATGTAAAGAGAAAACTGTATCTTAATACAAAGTTTGTGGCCGACGAAAGGGCGACGGACGGATTTATATATGCCATGGCCATGAAGGAGTTTAAAAAGTATGTTATGAAGCCCGAGCTGCTTTTGGTGCCTCCGGCAAAAATCGAGCACGACAAGATAGACAAGTAATACCTGAAGGAGATGAGTGGAATGGAATGTCCCTACTGTAAATCTCAGATGGAAAGAGGAAGCCTCAGAAGCAGGGGCGGGGTGTATTTTCTGCCCGAGGGTGAAAAGATTCCGAAACTTTATCTGGACAGCCAGTTTAAGAAGCATAATGCCGTACCCCTGCCGCCCTACTGGTATTCTACATCAGTTGAATTTCCCGAGGCGTGGATATGCAGAAACTGCCACAGAATAGTAATTGAATATGAAGAACAATAGATAATAAAAACAGCGTCCAAAGGCCTGAGCCCTGGGGACGCTGTTTGTTTTTCAATATTTATTTTGCCAGCATCATTCTGTCGTTTGCAAGCTCTTCTCCGCTGGCTTCGGAGAACTTTCTTAAAAGGTCGTCAACGGTGAGGTTTTTCTTTTCCTCTCCTGCCACGTCATAAATAACCTTTCCGTTATTCATCATAATAAGACGGTTACCGATGGCGATGGCGTCTTTCATATTGTGGGTAACCATAAGGGTTGTAAGGTTTCCTTCGGCTACAAGCTCTTCGGTTATGGAAAGAACCTTTGCGGCTGTCTTAGGGTCAAGGGCCGCTGTATGCTCGTCAAGGAGCAGAAGCTTGGGTCTTTTGAGAGTTGCCATAAGAAGAGTAAGGGCCTGGCGCTGTCCGCCTGAAAGAAGGCCTACCTTTATGGACATACGGTCCTCAAGGCCAAGACCAAGTCTTGAAAGGGCTTCTCTGTATCTTTCCTTTTCAGAAGATTTGATACCCCAGCTTAAGCCTCGTCTTTCACCCCTTCTGAGGGCAAGGGCAAGGTTTTCCTGTATTTCCATACCGGCTGCCGTTCCCATCATAGGGTCCTGGAAAACACGGCCGATATATTTTGCTCTTTTGTATTCGGGGTCTCTGGATATGTTTATGCCGTCGATTTCTATTTTTCCTGAGTCGATGGGATATACACCGGCTATCATATTCAAAGTTGTGCTTTTTCCGGCACCGTTTCCTCCGATGACTGTTACGAAATCGCCTTCATTAAGATGGAGGTTTATACCGTTTAAAGCTTTTTTCTCGTTTATTGTACCTTTATTGAATGTCTTTTTTACGTTTTTGATATCAAGCATTTTCGTCATCTCCTTCGCTGTAAGCCTTTTTAAGTGCCAGTTTCTGTGATACCGTAGGTATTGCAAGAGCAAGGGCAACGATAATGGCTGATATGAGTTTCATATCGTTGGCATTGAGGCCAAGGTAGAGTACGAAAGCTCTGATTATGAAGTATATAACAGCACCGATGGCTGCTGATAAAAGTTTAAGTCCGAAGTTGATGCAGCGTTTCATAAGAACTTCACCTATGATTATGGCGGCAAGGGCGATTACGATGGCACCCTGTCCCATACCGATATCGGCATATTTCTGCATCTGAGCCACAAAGGCGCCTGACATGGCAACAAGTCCGTTTGAAAGCATAAGAGCAAGGAGCTTTGTTCTCTTTGTGTTTACGCCGAGGGCTCTTATCATGGCTTCGTTATTTCCTGTAGCTCTGAGGGCACTTCCGATTTCCGTGCCGAAGAACCAGTACATAATAAGTATTATGGCAGCCACAACAACGACACCTACTATAAGAGATGCCTGAGACTGGGTAAGACCAAGCTGCTGTATGAAAGGTGAGGCCGTTGAAACGGTAGTCTGTCCGGAGCGACCTACAAATTTGCTTATAATAGTTTCTTCGTTAAGAAGGGGAACATTGCTTCTGCCGCCCTGTATTCTTAAGTTTATGGACCAGAGAGATATCTGTGTCAGTATTCCGGCAAGTATGGCAGGAATATCAAATACCGTATGGAGTATGCCTGTAACAAATCCGGCTGCAAGTCCGGCGCATACGGCTATAAG
>CABPCX010000262.1 GCA_902406135.1 uncultured Eubacteriales bacterium | reverse complement strand
TTAAGCTTTTTATTCTTTTTAACGCCGCTTACGCTGGTTTCGGGGAAAGCCACAAAATCGGGTTCCGCGTGCTTATTTTTTGAAACTATCTTCTCTTCAAGAAGTTCGCAGGCGCTTCTTCTCAGCTCATTGAGAGCCTTAATATCAATATACAGCCCGTCATCAAGCACTATGTCCAGCTTTTTAAGTACAAAGGGTGTGGCACCCATTTTGCTTATCTGTTTTTCAAGGACTTCCTTTGTTACGGGTCTGTTTTCAGCCTTATCCGGCATAGGTCCCTCAACTGCTATGCTTGTGCCGTTTTCCATCCAAAGACTGAGCTTTGAGGGAGTATTTGTCTTTACAGTAAGCTTTCCGTAAATATCAGACTTTCTTGTATCCTTTTCATAGGTCTTTTTCATGGAGTCCATAAGCGCTTTATCATAGGTTTTATATACCACATCGTTTTTCTGTATATCGCCCTTTATCATAACGCTTATTATCTGGCCTGCCCTTGAAGGCTTTGATATGCCGCAGCCCACATGGGGTTCTTCCTTTGTCCATACTTCAATACCGTCTCCGGGTACAAGGGGCTCGCGTGTCCTTATGGACGCTCTTCCGTATTTTGAATCGTAAACATCTATGATTCCTGTTTTAAGTCCCCAAGCCTTCGGTCTTTCAATACTCATCATATCTAAGCCTGAAGGAGTGGTAAAATATCCGTTTGTAAATCCGCCTCTGTTAAAAAGCTGAAGAAGTATTTTCAGGTCTTCTTTATCAACCTTATATCCTTCGGGGTCTTCAAAATACATATCTATGTATTTTCTGTATATGGCTGTAACTCCCGCAACATACTCCGGGTTTTTCATTCTTCCTTCGATTTTAAAGGAATTTATTCCGGCTTCTATAAGCTGTGGCAGTATTTCCAGGGTCTCAACGTCCTTAGGGCTCATAAGATAGCCGTCGGCAACCTTTTCATAGTCCCTGTAAAGTTCATAGGGAAGTCTGCAGGTCTGTGCACAGCAGCCTCTGTTTCCGCTTCTTCCTCCCAGTATACTGCTCATTATACACTGTCCCGAAAAAGATACGCAGAGCGCTCCGTGGACAAAACATTCTATCTCCGCTTCGGTATTTTCTCTTATTTTTCGTATTTCCTCAAGGGAAAGCTCCCTGCTGAGAATAACCTTATCAAATCCGTTTTTATAAAGGAAATTTACATCCTCAACGGTATTTGCAGTAAGCTGTGTGCTGGCGTTTATCTTCATATCAGGGAATGACCTCTTTATGAGGTTAGCGGCGCCAAGGTCCTGCACAATAAGAGCATCTACGCCTGCCATATACATCTGCTTTACAAAATCTATGAATTTTTTAAGCTCCGTATCCTTATAAAGTGTGTTTACGGTCACATATACTTTTGCTCCCCTTAAGTGGCAGTAATCACAGGCTTCCTCTATTTCTTCCACAGAAAAATTACCTGCATACTTTCTTGCACTGAAATCTTTTCCGCCTAAATATACCGCGTCAGCTCCGTTATTTATGGCCGCTTTAAGAGATTCCATGGTTCCGCAGGGTGAAAGCAGTTCTGGTTTTAACATAGGATTTTCCTCCAATATATTCAAATAGGGCGGGATATAAATACGCTCTCAAAACTATTGTTTTATGAGCAATAATAACCCACGCCCCTATACTCATTACCTGTTTTTGTTCTTGTTTATTATATTTTTGCTGGCATCAAGGGCTACAAAATATTCATCAAGCTGGTCTTCAACCTGCGCCTTTTCCTCAGCAAGCATATTCATGTCATCCTTCAAAATATAAATATCTCTGTTAAGCTGCTCTATTTCCTTTTTAGATTCGTCAAGTTCATTCTGGCATGCCTCAAGCTTTTCTTTAAGCTCGGCAATTTCAGCCTCGAGTGAACTGTTTTTATCTTTTTCCTTGAAATAGTCATCAGCAACATTTATTGAAGTGAGTATTGACGCCATGGCCACATTCATTCGCCGTCCGTTTTCACCGGAACGTATCTCCTTATTTTTTTCCTCTATGTACTCGGCTACGCTTTTCATATATTCCGGAGTTTCCGTTCCGACAAGGGTCATCATTTTGCCCTCTATCATAACCTGTACATGATTTTTTTCAGCCATTTGCCGTTCACCTCAAACTACGCATTTTAATAGAACAAGTATATCATAGTAACTAAAATTTCTCCATAATTTTTAGAAAAAATTAAGAGAATTTAACCGTTACTTTATCATAGCATGGCGTCGGTATGCCATACTGTTTTCCAAGTTTTGAAACTCCAAATATAAGAGTATCTATTTCAGAGTTTTTGCCTGCCTCAAGGTCTCTCTGAAGAGAAGTTTTTATATCATCGCCAAAGGAATCTATGGTTGCCATATCCTCTTCAAAAAGAGTGGGGCTGGTATTTACCCCCATGGCTTTGCCTACTTCTATTATCTCTCTGACAAGGGATTTATAAAATTCTCTTTCTTCGCCCTCTCTATGGATAGCGCCTGCATCAGTATCATAGAATGCTCCCGCAGCGGCAAAAGCCGAAATGAAAGAAAATTTCTTAAATGTATCCCTGAGTATATCATCGGAAATATCGGATGTAACGCCCGCTGACCTAAGGTCGGAAACTACCTGCTCCATAAGGCCTTCTTTGACATTTTCATTGTAGGGATTTCCGAAGAATACCTTGAATGTTTCACCCGCATGAACTATTTTTCCGGGTCCGTCGATATACGCGCTTATATATATACAGCCTTCAAGGAATTTAACCTCAGGCAGCTGCTCTTTGAGCTTCGCTCCTGTCTTAAACATATTTAAAATAGGGATAACTATTGTATCACTATGAGATGCCTTCTTTATTACAGGCACCATATCATCAAGGGAATAGCTCTTTACACATATAAA
>CABPCX010000261.1 GCA_902406135.1 uncultured Eubacteriales bacterium | reverse complement strand
ATTTATAATAGGCTCATAAATAAGAATTATTATTATTTACACAGGAGGAACTAACTATGATTTATGTATGTAAAGTATGTGGATATGAATACAATGAAGCAACAGGTGATCCCGATCACGGAATCGCTCCCGGAACAAAATTTGCTGATCTTCCCGCTGACTTTGAGTGTCCTTTATGCGGCGTAGGCAAAGATGAATTTGAAGTAAAAGAGTGATATAAAAAATTATGAGGCAGACTGATGTCTGCCTCATTTTTATTTATTTAACTGATGATTTAGCCTTTTCAAGATATTCATAGGCCTTGTCAACGTGTTCTTCTATCTCTGCTCTCTTTTCCTGGGTTCTTCTGTATAAAGTAGAACTTGTGTATCCCATCTGTTTATAGAAGTATATGTCTATACCGCATACGCAGGCATTAATCATTTCACTTCTTGCGGCTTCAAGATATCCGATTGCCATTTCCTGTCCGGGATACTGGCTGCGTAATGACGAACTTATTTCAGGGAAATCATCACTGCTTGGAAGGTCTCTTTCCGTTGCGTTGGCGATTTCTATTCTGTCTACATTATATTTTAATCCGTCATAAAGCTGCTGGAATACAGTTGCAAAATCTCCTGAAGGAACAACGCTTGATGAACCGCCGTTATTTCCTGATGAACCGCTTCCTGAATTTCCGCCGGATGAAGAATTAACACCCCTGAGGTATGAATAAAGCTTTAATGCGGTAACTATACTCTGTTCTCTTGTATAGTTCTGTTTGGGAGCAAATTTGTTTGCCCCTACTCCGCTCATAATTCCTGCGGCCTGTATTTTTCCTACGCTGTCCAATGCCCAGGAAGAAATTTCATTATTATCACTAAAATTGGCACTTGCAGCGGGTAAAGGTTTACTTGCAAAATCACATAAGTTGCTCATCATAACCGCTGCCTGTTCTCTGGTTAAAGGATCATTAGCCCCAAACTTACCGTCGCCAATTCCTGACATTATTCCGGCAAGGTACATACGTCTTACTGCGGAATTTTTTGTATCCGTAAAGGGAGGTTCGGAATAATCATAGTTGATTTTATTGTAATTATCCCAGAATATAAAACTTCCCTTTCCGCCCGAATAGTCATTGCATACCTCATCAAGCAGTTCGGCAAATTCCTCTCTTGTGATATTATCCTGATATCTTCCCTGAACAGATTCAGGAATGAGGCCATAGGATATGGCGCTGTTTACACTGCCGGCTGCCCAGTCCGACGGTGTATCAGATGCAAATGCCGTACCGCCCACAGTGAGGCATAATGACATGGCAACTAATACAGAAATACTGCGTGAAAATAATTTCTTCATTTCCATCATTCCCCTTTCATGATATATACTGTTACAAGAATATTGTATCAGAGGCAGTAAAAAAGTCCATGCACTCGGTTGATTTTCGGCATCTGTACTTATAAGGTTAAAATGTTTTGTGCAAATTACTTACTTTATCAAAATACTTTTGGCAAAATTATTCCATAAATCTCATTTATATATAAAGACTGTTTTTTCATATTATCCAACAGCACCAATTATCATAATCCACTTTTCCAATAAAAAAGCGGGCGTATATACGCCCGCAAAATATTATAATTTTATCAGCATTTAACAACAGGGAATCTGTCGGGAAGAACGATTCCTGCACGTTTTCTAATTGCTTCAGCATGAAGTTTAGCTTCTTCAAGGATAGCCTTTTCATCAAGAGTAAGGATAACTCTGTCTTTCATTATCCATTCACCGTTACACATAACTGATTCAATGTTTGACTCATGCATAGCTGTAACGATATTTGCAACGGGGTCATGGAGAGGAAGCATCTGAGCTGTGTCGGGATTGATGATTATAAGGTCAGCCTTCATACCGGGTTTAAGTGAACCTATTTCATCTTCCCAAAGAAGAGCTCTTGCTCCGTTTACTGTTGCCATTGTAATTATTTCTTCAGCCTTTACAACAGTGGGGTCAAGTCTCCAGCCTTTATGGATAAGGGCTGTAACATACATTTCGTCTATCATTGTCATTCTGTTGTTTGCTGATGCTCCGTCTGTACCGATTGATACGCAGATACCTTTTTTAAGCATCTTGGGAACCTTTGCAAATCCAAGAACTCTCATGGCTGATGCAGGGTTATGAGAAACCTTTACATCATATTCCTTGAACATATCAACTTCTTCATCTGTAAGCCATACAGTATGTACGGCAAGAAGGTTTTTGTCAAGTACTCCGAGGTTTCTAAGGTGAGTTACTGTAGGAACTCCCTTTGTCTCCTTAACATATTCAACTTCAGCCTTAGCCTCAGCAACATGCATATGGATACCTACATTATATTTATCAGCCAGTTCCTTTGTACCAAGAACGAGCTTGTCTGAATCATTAAAGAGTGTTCTTAAGCCAAACCATACTTTAACACGTCCGTCGTATGTGTTGTTCCAGTCCTTAAGGTCCTGTTCCTGAACATCAAGTTCTTCCTGTGTTGTACGTCTCCATACGGGAGGAAGGTTATCGCCGTAGTCCATTGATGATTTTGCAAGGATACCTCTGATACCTGACTGTGCAACGGCCTTACACATACTGGGAACGAACTGTCCGCCGGGCTCAGCTATAGTTGTTACACCTGAACGAATCTGCTCAATAAGGCAGTGAAGTGTTGAAATGTATGAATCTTCGGGAGTCATACTTGATTCATAGGGGAATGTACGGTCTGT
Source organism: uncultured Eubacteriales bacterium (assembly GCA_902406135.1). GTDB lineage: Bacteria > Bacillota > Clostridia > Lachnospirales > Anaerotignaceae > Metalachnospira. The sequence goes on along the minus strand of CABPCX010000261.1, from coordinate 179 downwards.
AAGCCATGTGAGGAGGTCAACGTCGTCTCCCATACCTCTTTCAAGCTGCTGTGATGTATGTACATGTGTGTTGATGAGACCGGGCATTATGATTTTTCCCTTAGCATCGATAACCTTTGTATCGGGTAATATTTCCTGAGGGTCAATCTTGCCTACTGCTTTGATTTTATCGTCAACAA
>CABPCX010000260.1 GCA_902406135.1 uncultured Eubacteriales bacterium | reverse complement strand
TGTCCTTTTGGCTGTTATTGGTCAATGCCAGCAACTTACGTATAGCCATGGCTATTGCAATAAATTTTTTCATATTTAACTCCTCCTTTTTATCAAGTATAGCATATATATTAAAAACTTACTTTAAGTTTTTCTTACATAAAATTTGAAAATTTCCAAAAAATTACCCGGCATTAAAGCCGGGTTTTATTTGCATTATTTATTGTTCCTCGGGTGAGAGGGAAAACTCCCCTGAGTAGTTATGAAGCATCATTTTTCTTATTTCCTCCATATCGGACGTATGGCCCAAAACCCACATAAGCTTGGCTGTTATGGCTTCCTTTGTCATATCGTAGGAAGGTATTATTCCCGTATTCTGCAAAGACTTGCCAACTTCATATATGGAAAGGTCGCTTCCTCCCAAAAGACACTGGGTAGTTACAACCACAGCCACATTCATTTTTACGGCGGCTTCTATGGACTCCAGGAATTTTTTATTGATGTTTGGCAGACCGCCCTGGCCGAATCCCTCGACGATTATGCCCTTATATCCCGCGGCCACTGCTGAAAGAATGAGCCTTCCGTCGGTGCCGGGAACGGGCTTTACAACTGCCACCTGGTCGCTGAATATGGGGTCTATATAAAATTTACCCGTGTCGTAGTCATCTCCAAGGGCCGCTCCGCTTATTATGAGCTCGCCATTGCATACATAGCCCATGGTATCTTCGTTTATGCTGTAGAAGGCGTTAAAATCCACCGTATGTACCTTTGATGTGCGTACTCCCCTCAGAAGGTTGTTGCCAAAGAATACAAATACACCCTTTATATCCGTAGCGGCGGCCTTGAAGGCATAGTACAGATTTTTGATACCGTCGGTATCGGGCTCGGATATGGGTATCTGGGAGCCGGTAAGTATTACGGGCTTCTGGGGATTTCTGAGCATAAAGGACAGGGCGGCTGCCGTATATGCCATGGTGTCGGTGCCATGGGTTATTACGATGCCGTCGTATTCCTTCAGGGCTTCGGCGGTTTCCTTTCCTATCATTATCCATTCTTCGGGACTTACATTGCAGCTGTCAAGGCTTAAAATATCCTTACAGTCAAATTCACATATATTTTTAACTTCGGGTACATATTCCATCAGCTGAGAGGCACTTAAAGCCGGGGTCAGACCGTTTTCGGAGGGGCCTGAGGCTATGGTGCCGCCTGTGGCTATCAGAAGGATTTTTCTCATACTATCAGGGCCTTTCTGTGATTTTCTGTAATTTACTGTTTTGTATTTTTATATAATACCACAGCTGGATTATATCATAAATATGCCCCGTGTACAATTGGAGCCGGCAGACGGACACAGGGTATAAAGCAAGAAAAAAGCAAGGTTTTAAAAGAGACGCCAAAAATCTTATATGATATAATTAACAAAAACCATGCGGAGGTGAAACGAATGAACAGCAGAAATTCGGTGCATGAGAGGGTGCAGAAATATGCGTGCACCACGGAAGACGTGCTGTTTAAGGAGCTTGATATTTCCGAGGACGGATATGACGAACAGCAGGCGGAAAAAAGCCGTGAAAAATACGGAAGAAATATTTTGTCCCAAAGGAGTGAGGACACTGTCCTTTACCGCCTGAGGAGAGCCTTTATAAATCCCTTTTCCGTCATACTTTTTGTACTGGCTGTCATATCGTTTATAACCGATGTGCTTCTGGCGTCAAATTTCAGCAGGGATATGACAACGGTCATAATAATAGCCTGTATGCTTTTTATAAGCGGCATAGTGCGTTTTGTGCAGGAAATGAAGTCAAAACATACGGCAGACAGTATGACGGGGCTTCTGAATACAAAGGCGCAGGTGCTGAGAAACGGAAAATGGACCAAAATAGAATCATCGGAGCTGGCTGTGGGCGACAGGGTGCGTCTTTCATCCGGTGAGAGGGTGCCCGCTGACATAAGGCTCATACACACCGCAGGGCTGTTTGTTTCCCAGTCGGTAATAACTGGAGAAAGCGCCGTAATCGAGAAAAACGAAAAAACCATGGACCCTTCCCAAAACTGCAGTGACTACAGAAATATAGTTTTTATGGGGTCAGCCATAATGAGCGGAAGCGGAGAAGGCATAGTGCTTGCGGTGGGACACGATACGGTATACGGGGGATTTTCGGATACGGACACGGGCCGCAAGAATGGCTTTGATAAGGGAGCCAACTCCATCGCATGGGTGCTCATACGGTTTATGGCAGTGCTCATACCTGTGGTATTCATAGCCTGCGGACTGACAAAGGGGGACTGGCTGTCAGCCTTTTTGTTTGCGCTGTCGGTGGCTGTGGGGCTTACGCCGGAGATGCTGCCCATGGTAATAAACGCCTGTCTGGTAAGGGGAAGCTATGCCATGAGAAAGAGACAGACCCTTGTGAAAAACATAAATGCCATGCAGGGCTTCGGCAGTATGGACGTGCTTTGTGTGGATAAAACGGGAACCCTTACGGGCGACAGAATACTTTTGGAATACTATATGGATATTTTGGGAGACGAAAGCGGCAGGGTGCTGGATATGGCATATCTTAACAGCCTGTACCATACGGGAGCCAGAAACCATCTGGACGCGTCGGTGCTGAGATATAAAAATATGCCCAATAAAGAGGAGCATTTTGACGGGCTTGAAACCGACTATAATAAAATATCCGAGCTTCCCTTTGACTATGAAAGGAAGACGGCGTCGGTGCTTGTAAGACACGGCAGTGAAAACATAATGATAGTCAAGGGAAGCGTGGAGGAGATATGCCGCAGATGCAGCTATATAGAATATAGGGGTAACCGCTTAAAAATGGAAAATGACGGTCTTAAAAGCGTTCATGCCATAGTGGATGATATGCTGGAGGACGGAATGAAGGTTTTGGCGGTGGCATATAAAACCGTTGATAAGG
>CABPCX010000259.1 GCA_902406135.1 uncultured Eubacteriales bacterium | reverse complement strand
TGTAAGGCCCCTTCTGTTGCAAAGGTCAAAATAGCCTTCAATCTTATAGGTAACTCCTCCGATGGCCTGTATCTCGCCACACTGGTTAACAGATCCTGTTACGGCCAGTGACTGGTCAACGGGTATTCCGGAAAGGCTGGAAAGTATGCAGTAAAGCTCCGTACTTGATGCACTGTCTCCGTCTATGCCGTTATAATTCTGCTCAAAGGCTATTCTGCAGCTTAGGGAAAGAGGCATATTCTGGGCATACATACTGCCAAGATATCCGGTAATTATCTGCACGCCCTTATTATGGGTGGGGCCGCTCATTTCGGCTTCCTTTTCTATATTTACAATTCCGGATTTGCCCATATAGGTAGTTGCCGTTATCCTTGTGGGGCTTCCGAAAACATAGTCTCCCATATCCAGTACCGCAAGACCGTTTATTTTTCCGACAAACTTTCCGTCAGTAGCTATCATAACGGTATCATCGTCAAGCAGTTCATTCATTTTTTCCTGGTACATAGCAAGGCGGTATTCCCTTTCACTGCTTGCTTTTTTAACATATTCCGCAGTAATTACCTTGGCATTATCCATCATTGCCCATGTGGCCGATTCAGCCAGTATTTCCGAAATCAGATTAAATCTGGTGGATATTTTTTTCTGGCTTTCCACTATTCTTGAAGCATACTCAATGACTGCTGCCACTGCTGAGCTGTCAAAGGGTGCAGTATTTTCGTTTTTACTGAATCTGCTTATAAATCCGGCAATTTTATATACATTTTCTTCACTGCGGTCCATTTCATAATCGAAATCGGCTCTTATCTTAAACAGTTTGGAAAAATCATCATCATAGCCCCTCAGCAGTTCATAGTAATAGGCTCCGCCAATAAGTATAACTTTAACATCAGCCGGTATAGGTTCCGGTTTAAGGGTCGTTACTGTTATGGCGCCTATCTGGTCTCTGAGATTTTCTATTGTTATTTCTCTTGTCTTTATTATTCTTCTGAGGGCTTCCCAGGCCTGAACATTGCTCAAAAGGTCCTGGGCCTGCACGATAAGATATCCGCCGTTAGCCTTATGCATAAGACCAGCCTTTATCTTCATAAAGTCCGTAGTCAGATTGCCGTATTCATTATCATATTCAACTTCACCCACAAGATTATAGTATGTGGGGTTATAATCAACAATAACAGGTGCTCCCTCTGTCTTTGAATTGTCCACGATAAGATTTACCCTGTATTTAAGAGTAGCGTCTTCCGTTTTTACTCCGCCGATTTTAGGTATGAGCGCGGCAATAGGGTCTTCTTCATCGGGTTCGTTTTCGGCAAACTGGTCGATGTTTTCAAGAACATCCTCCTGAACGGCTTCAAGATATTTTATTACCCTTTCGCTGTTCTGATATTTTTCCTGAAGAGAGCTTACATAGTGGCCAATGGCAAACATACCTATTTTATAATCCAGGTCATCCATCTTCTGCTTATATTCCTTATCAACTCCCTTGATATCTCTCATTATGGAGTTGACATCGTCCTGCATCTCTTCAAGTCTTTCGTTTATTCCCTCTTTAACATCTTCTTCAAGGGAGTCGTAGCTTTCCTCGTCAATGAGCTGTCCGTTTACAACGGGCTGAAAAATAATTCCTGAGCTGGAGGTTTTCAGCGAAAATCCATTGTCAGCGGCAACATTGTCGAGTCTTTTTATAAGCTCATCTCTTTTATCATCATATGTACGTGAAAGGTCTGTCTTTTGTCTGTCATAATCTTCCGAAGCAAAGGCCTTGGAGAGTTCGGTTTTAAAAAATGATATGAGTTCGTTCATATCGTCTCTGAACTGTCTGCCTACTCCCGGGTCAAATCTTAAGGACAGCGGACTTCTGGGATCATCAAAATTATACACATAGCACCAGTCATAGGGAACCTTTTCTTCTCTTGCCTTTTTCTGTGCGCTCTGTTTAGCATAGGTTGTTTTTCCTGAGCCTGACGGACCTGCAACATAGATATTGTAGCCCTTCATTTTGACATTAAGGCCAAACTCAAAGGCTTTTATAGCCCTTTCCTGGCCGATTATGCCTTCAAATGGTTCTACTTCATCCGTTGTTTTAAATCCAAGTTCCTGAGAAGTGCATACATTCTTTAATTCGTCAAATCTTAACTCTCTCATTGGACACCTCCCTTTCACAGCGTGTCACTGTAGTTTTCGTAATTAGGAAAGTACTTCCACATAATTATTGCGTCTTCATTTGTGTCAGTATAATATTTTTTTCTAAACCCTTCGGGTTTATATCCGTGTTTAGTGTAAAGCTTCTGGGCTCCGTAATTTGATATTCTTACTTCCAGAGTAATGCCTATCATTTCAAGCTCAAGAGCTCTTTTTTCGAGGGCTTCCATAAGCATATCGCCTATTCCCTCTCGTCTGTATTCTTCAAGTACGGCAACATTGGTAATATGGCCTTCATTTACAACATGCCACATTCCGGCATATCCGACAGCTCTGCCCTCATCATTTACAGCCACATAGTATATTGCCATATTATTTTCTTTTATTTCCTTTTCAAAATCGCTTCTGGTCCAGGGTACATGGAAACAATTTTCATCAATTGCAGCCACATCATCGATATAATCCTGTGTCATGGGAATAACATTAATCATTGGCTTTCGCTCCCAGCATTTTTTCTTCAAGCTCTCTCTCAGCCTGAGATTTTCTTAAATAGACCGGCACAAAACTGCTTCCTTCAATATATCTGCCTTCTTTAACAAGTTCAGCGGCCAGTGAGGCTACACTTGATGCTCTCTGCATATTACAGGAAGCCGGAGCCATAACAAAATTATTTACGCTGTTAATTTTATCGGCGTGGACAAATATTCCGTCTCCGACAAATATAACCTTTTTATTAAACTCCTGGGCTTCTTTTATGACATCGTC
>CABPCX010000258.1 GCA_902406135.1 uncultured Eubacteriales bacterium | reverse complement strand
TACCCATCTCAGACCAGATATTAGCTTCAGAAATAGCAAACGGAAACGCAAATGAAGAAGACGTTAAAATAATTCATGAATCAGGAGCTATTCCTGCTGAGGCTGTGGTTGTTGCGGAACATATAGATGATGCAACAAAGGAAAAACTTACAGAGTTCCTTACTTCTTACGACAATGAGGAATACTTTGCAGACGTTATCAAATTACCCGGAGCAAGATTTGTTGAATGTGATATGAGCGATTATGAAGATATAATCGAGTTAAACCAAATTATAAATGAATTTTAATTGATAGACGGCGCATAGGAGGAAAGACATGAAAACTATTTTAAAGTTTGACCAGGTATATAAAAATTACACAAATGGTGTACATGCGCTCAGAGGAGTGTCATTTGAAGTAAAGGAGGGCGAATTTATCTCAGTTATAGGCCCGTCCGGATCAGGTAAGTCAACCCTCCTTCGCGCAATAAACCAGCTCATTACCATAAGCGGAGGAACAGTCTGGTTTGACGGCCAGACTGTATCCGGACAGCGTGGTAAAACACTTAGACAGCAGAGAAGAAAAATAGGAATGATATTCCAGAATTACAATCTTGTATACAGCTTATCCGTGCTGCAGAATGTGCTTCACGGCAGACTGGGCTATATGAGCGGACTTAAAGGAATATTTGGCTTATACAGTGAGGAAGATAAGAGAGAAGCCCTTGGACTGCTTGAAGAACTGGGACTTAAACAGTTCAGCTATAACAGAGCGTCTGACCTTTCGGGAGGGCAGAAACAGAGAGTAGGTATAGCAAGGGCAATAATACAAAATCCAAAGCTTCTGCTTTGTGATGAGCCCATTGCTTCCCTTGACCCTTCAAGTGCAAAGACCATTATGGACCTGCTTCACAGTATGACTAAAAAACGTAATATTGCCTGCATAGTGAATCTGCATCAGCTTGATGTTGCCCTTAAATATTCCACAAGGATAATCGGATTATCCAAAGGAGAAATAGTATTTGACGGTACACCCGAGCAGCTTGATAACGCTACGATAGAAAGAATATACGGAACATCAAGGGAAAATCTGATGATCGGAGGAAGCGAAGATGAAAAAACGGATACCGCTGATTGCGCATGACATTAAAAAGATGTATACAGCGCTTCTTATAGTAGTTGTAGTGCTGTTTGTGATATGCAGTGTACTGACAGGATTTAATGTTATGACCCTTGCGGCAAATTCAGACGCTTTCTGGGAGTTTATAACAGAGGACTTTTTCCCTCCTGCACTGCCTAAGTCCAGCAGAATACCGGGGGTGCTCTCAAGCGTGCTTGTTACCCTTGCACTGGCAATGTCAGCAACTACCATAGCTGCGATACTTGCGTTTTTTGTATCACTTTTTGGCAGTGAAAAAGTATCGCCTTTTCCCAGATTCGCAAAAATAGTAAGGGGCTTTGCTACATTTTTAAGAAATATTCCTGCACTTGTATGGGCATTCATACTGTTTTCATCTCTTGGAATAGGTACAGGAGTAGGATTTGTAGCCCTCTGCATTACAAGTTTTGCATTTATGGTAAGGGCCTTTGTTGAGACCATGGAAGATGTGTCTCAGGACTGTGTGGAAAGCCTTCAAGCTGTAGGAGCCAGTTTCCCCCAGCGTGTGTCTCAGGCAATACTGCCTTCCTGCTTAAGCGGATTTTTATCCTGGTTTTTATACTGTGTTGAAGTTAATATAAGAGCTTCAACAATAGTCGGAATGGTAGGCGGAGGAGGAGTAGGCCTTACACTGTTTTCCTATATAAAAAGTTTTCAGTATGACATAGCTTTCAGTATAATTCTGCTGATAGCAGTGATGGTCATTGCTGTAGACCAGATAACAAGCAAACTCCGAAAGGAGATTTTAAGATGAGAGAGAATGTGAATAGTAATATAAGACTTGTGGAAAATACATCAAAAATACCGGTGAAATGTGCACAGAGAAATAAGTTTATCCCTGCATTTATGATAGGCGTTGCAGTACTGTCTGTAATAAGCCTGATTTATCTTGATATTGACTGGCTGAAGATGGCTTCACGAATACCGGATATGGGAGAGGTTTTCTGGGAGCTTGCACATTTTGATTTTACAAATATCGGACTTATTTTATCATCACTTGTTGAGACAATTTCCATTGCAGTACTTTCACTGCTTTACAGCCTTATCCTCGGAGTAATATTCGGTATGCTTGCAGCAAAAAATATATTCAAAGTACCGTTTTTATCGGTTATTACGCAGTCATTTTTCACTTTTTTAAGGGCTGTTCCTACACCGGTATGGGTGCTTTTGATGCTTGTATGCCTTGGAATGGGACCGGAGGCTGGTGTTGCGGGATTGTGTGTTCATACTACCGCATTTTTTACAAAGTCATTTGCTCAGAGCTTTGAGAGCATTCCCGAAGATACAATAGAAGCTCTTGAGGTGACGGGAGCAGGAAGACTGAGTATATTCTCAAATGCAATTCTTCCGGCAGCCCTTTCTCAGATAGTTGCCTGGGCAGGAATGCGTCTTGAGACAAACTTTTCAGAATGTGCGATACTTGGTATGGTAGGCGCAGGAGGCGTTGGATATGTAATATCAAACAGCCTTCAGGGGTACGATTATGGAACGGCCGGAGTAGCAATACTGCTTGTATTTTTGGTTGCATACTTCATAGAAAGAATATTTGTACGTATAAAGAAGAAATTTAACTAATGATAAAAATTCTTTTCAATTAACTCCTTTTTTAGACGGGCTGCTTTATGCAGCCCGTCTTTGCGCTGTTTGAAGGTACATTTTTCTTACGAAATAATTAAAACTGTTGTAGTATTGAAAGCAAATATGTATACTTTAATGGTGCAAACCTGTATATATGAAAGACTAACTATTAAAAGTCAAGTCTAAAATAAAAGTTTTGGATGAATTGCAGA
>CABPCX010000257.1 GCA_902406135.1 uncultured Eubacteriales bacterium | reverse complement strand
GTGCGGATTCTGGACACCGGGATTCATAATGTCGGCGGTGGAAATTTTGGAGAGCGGAAAACGCTATTCAAGGGATGAGCTTAAAAAGCTCCTTTCGGGACATCTGTGCAGATGTACGGGATACGAAAACATAATAAATGCCGTTGAAAAGACAATGAATAAAAGACTTGCCGAAAAAGCGTAAAGAACATAAAAGGCATAAGTTTATATGGGCGGCCCAAGGTGCCGCCCATATTTTAATTTGTATAAAAAGGAGGGCAGGAAATGAAAAAAGCAGCGGCGGCCATTATTTTTATACTGGCTGTATGTATAAGTTTTTTTGCGGGACAGTATTTAAGCGGAAAAAAACAGGCCGAGGCAAGGGCTGAAAAATGCCATACCATGATGACCTTTGCGGCGGATAAGCTGGATGAGATGAGCGGAGGATATGACGAGGACACCATGGAAGCCATGATAAGCAATATTTATGCGGCCTATGAATACTGTGATAACCCCGATATGGCGTCGGCCCTCCATGACCTGTGGAATGCCCTCATATTTGACGGAGAAAACATTTCCGGAAAGGAAGAGGAGCTTAAGTCAGCTTTACAGAGCGGCAGTGCCCAGGAAATAGAAGGTTTTGCTGCCAGGCTGAGAGCATAAAAAACACAAAAATAAACCCTTCCGAAGATTTTCGGAGGGGTTATTTTTATGGGTTATAGTTTTTACACTTTGGGTGCGCCTTCACCGATGTTTGATAACGTAAGTTCAATTTCCTTTCTGACCCTGTCGTCCGTTTCCTTTAAAAGGGCATTTTTAAGCATATTTAAGGCTTCCTTTCCGCCTATTCTGCCAATGGCCCATGCGGAGTATTCCCTGATGAGGGGGTCCTCATCGTGGAGGGCTTTTTCAAGACTTGGCAGATATTTTTCGTCGCCGCTGTTTCCCATGACTATGGCGGCATTGCGCCTGAAATAGCGTATATCTCCTATATAGTTATACATAATGGGTTTTATGCAGGAGTTATAAAATTCCTCGTCCATAAAAAGCATTTTTTCAAGACTTATGGCTGTGGAGAGATATTCAAGATAGGGGTCCTTGGTTTTTGCTCCTTCAAGGGCCATTTTGTTTCTTGGACATACTTCCTGGCATACATCACAGCCATGAATGTGCTGCCCGACCTTTTCCCTCAGGTCATGGGGAATATGGGAGACGGGAGTGCCGTCCTCTGATGGCGGAATCCAGCCTTTCTGGGTGAACCAGTTGAGATAGCCTATGCACCTTTTGGGGTTCAGCTTTCCTGCGTTTTCAATGGCTCCCGTGGGGCAGGCATCCATACATAAACGGCAGTTTTCGGGACAGGGACGCAGGTTTGGTGCGGGAGCGTCATAGTCTAAAACCTTATCCACAACAATGGAGGTAAATACAACAAAGGAGCTTCCACCCCTTAAATATCCGAAATTGTTTTTGCCGTAGGTGGCTATTCCCGAGCGTACTGCCGCCGCCCTGTCGGGCAGCCATATACCCTTTAGTATATTACATCCGTTCTTTTCAAGAAAATCCTTAAACAGTTCAAGTCTTGCTCCGTTTACGCTGTTTTTGGGCGGTGTATAGCATCTGGCCATATAGGCACGGCCTATTTTACCCAAAAGATTTTTGGGAAAATCCGTATTTGAAAAATCCCATGCAAGGGATATGACGGATTTTGACTGAGGATTTATGCTTTTTGGACTGGCGCCCATTAGAGGTTTTACGGGCCTTGAAATATAAAAATCGTATTTGTCTTCTCTTTCCTTCAAAGTATTTATGTAATCGGTAAATTCATCGGCGGGGCTTATGCCAACCGCGGCATAGCCAAGCTCCAGGCCTTTGAGTTTTATTTTTTCCGTCAGGGTCATTTTATTTACCTCCTTATCGTGTAAATACACGCAAAATATAAACCTTAAAATTTAGTGGGTTCCAAACAACGGCACATTTTTACTCCATTTCCTGAAGTTTATAAAGCATATCCATAAGGAGAGCCGCATTTTCACTGCCCAGGCTTTCCGATATTTTATCCTGTACCGACTGCCAGACGGGTATTGTAAGTTTCAGAAGATGACGGCCGCTGCTGGTCACTTTGAGGTGGTTGTTCCTCTCCTTTTCTCCCGAAACGTTTTCGATGTACCCCATGGCCATTATGGCTTTAAGATTTCTGACAAGGGTGCTCCTTTCAAGACCTATCTGCTGGGCCAATTCGGTCGTGGTTGCCATGGACATATTGTTTAAGTTTATTATTATTGAAAACTGGTTAAGATTTATGCCGTATTCTGCCAGAGCCTTATCATACATATCCGTTACGGACGATGCGGCACGGCGGAGCATAAGACAATAACATGGGCTGTTTACAGGGTTTCTCATATTTAACACCTCGTGTATATACACAAAATATCATAACTTTTAAAAACAGTCAATATATCTGCCCTTTGACGTTTTTTGGCATATTGAAAAATTAACGGGTATATGCTTAAATTGAAATATAGGGAGGGATAGTTATGATTAATTTATTTATAGGCTATATATTCATCTTTTTTCACATAAAGATAAACGGCATCGACCTATTGGCCGATTTTATAGGATACATATTGATATACAGGGGGCTTTGCGCACTTTCTGACGAAGCCGAGGCCTTCCGAAAGGCCAAGCCATGGACTCTGGCCATGGTGATTGTGGAAATCATCAGGTTTGCAAATAATTTCATTGGTATTCTGCCTTCATCAACGGGCCTTATAATTCTGAATTTAATAACGATGATTGTTTTCATATACATTATGTATCTTGTAAGCACCGGAATTTATCAAACAGAGCAGAGAAACGGCTTAGAGCTTAATTCGGGAAAAATACTTACTGTATGGAAGTTTCAGGCTGTATTTACCATAGCAAGTGTGGCGCTGGCCTGGATATTACTTCTGGCGTCG
>CABPCX010000256.1 GCA_902406135.1 uncultured Eubacteriales bacterium | reverse complement strand
CAGCTCCCGAGTCATTTGAAACATTTATCGCCAGTCCTGAGACTGTAATTTGGCATCTTATATTTATGATAATGACTATAGCAATCTGCTATATGGGCGTAAGCGGAATAGAAAAAGCCAGCAAGTTTATGATGCCTGCTCTTTTTGTTCTTCTTATTATTGTAGTTATTCGTTCAATTACTCTCGACGGAGCTTCTGAAGGCTTAAGATTTATATTTGAGCCTAAGGGCGGATTTACTCTTTCAAGTATTAACGCTGCCCTCGGACAGGTATTCTATTCATTGAGCCTTTGTATGGGTATAACGATAACCTACGGCAGCTACCTTTCAAAAAATGAAAATATTGAAAAGAGCTGCGGTATCATAGCCGGAATGGATACAGCCCTTGCGCTTCTTGCAGGTGTTGCTATCTTCCCCGCAGTATTTGTATTTGGTCTTGAGCCCGGACAGGGACCCGGACTTATTTTCGGAACACTTCCTAAAGTTTTCGATTCAATGATAGGCGGACCTGTATTTGCCATAGCATTCTTCATTCTTGTTTTCTTTGCGGCAATAACAAGTGCCATTGCCCTTCTTGAAGTAGTAGTAGCCTTTACTATCGACTCTTGGGGCTGGGACAGAAAGAAGTCTGTTATAGCAGTAGGTATTGTAGAATTCCTTCTTGGTATTCCAAGCGCTCTTTCATTCGGCGTACTTGGCGACATAACAATACTTAACTATTCAGTATTTGATTTTGTCGGCGTTATCACAGATAACTTCCTTCTTCCCATCGGAGGAATCCTTATGTGTATCTTCGTTGGCTGGAAGTTTGATATAACAAAACTTGCAGATGAAATAGAGCAGGGCAGCCGCGGATTCAAAATCAAAAAGCTTTGGATAGGCTGTATAAAATATATTACACCAATTCTTCTTGTTGTAGTTACAGTTTCCGGATTCATCAGTGTTTATAATACTGTATTCGGAGCTTAATAAAAGCATTTAAAAGGACATCAGATAAACTGATGTCCTTTATTATTTTAAAGCTGTATCATTTATAATCTCTATAACTATATGCACCTTGTCTCCTTCTCCTTTTTTGATTTTTTCTCTTATGGATTTTAAAACGCCGATTATATAGCATATATTTCCTTCATCATCTCTGACTCCCATATTTACTATGCTTCCCCTATATGGTATGCCGTCAAAGGAGGCATTTACTTTTACTCTGCCCTTTCCGAATAGTTCTTTTATATTCCAGGGAAAAATCACATAGGCTCCGCCCTTATCCTTAACTTCATGTATAACTTCATCATATTCAAACTTATTTTTCATAAATTATCACCTTTCCGTAAAATCCGTTACTTTTATTATTGCAATACAAATCTTTATAAATTCTAACGAATTAGTTAACAATTTTATACTTTTTCGGCAGAGTGTGGACACTATAATTTTTAAGTATTATATTAGGTATAGGGAGGTGTTAATATGAAAAAAGTTTATAAAAGACTGATAACGCTTTTCATTATATCACTTATGTGCCTCACGCCCTTATTTTCTTCCTATGCATCATCAAAGGACATAACCGGAGGAATATACTGTCCCGTGCTGACCTACCACCGTCTTACAACGGACCCTTCCCAGTCAGCCGACTGGACCGTAACCGCCGAAAAATTTGAAAAGGATATAAAGACCCTTCTGGATAACGGATATACTCCAATCTATTCGTCAGACCTGATTAAAAAGGATAAAGTCATAGGCCTTATACCCGAAAAACCTGTTATAATCCAGTTTGACGACGGATATTCATCCGTATATGACCTGGCATTTCCCATACTTAAAAAGTATAATGTGAAAGCCGAAGTCTATATAATAACCGACTACACCTTTGAAGAACCTACGGAAAACAAAGGAAATATGTTTCTTGGCTGGAAGCAGCTTTCCGAAATGGAGGCCTCAGGACTTATGAAAGTGGGGCTCCACGGAAAAAACCATCTTCCCGTAACCGGTTTTGAGTCGACAGATATACTCAAATCGGATTTCAATGCCGCCTGGAATACCATAAACGCCCGCCTTGGAAATCACGAAAGATGCTATGTATATCCCCGCGGCCAGTTTAATCAAAGCACCATCGACACCCTGAATAAAAACGGTGCGGCTGTACAATTTATATGGATATGGGATATGCAGCCTTCATATATGGGAAGTGCTGTAGGCAGAGTAAATGTCAGCGGAAGCACCGATGTTATGAAAGCCATAAGCACATATGAATATTTATATAAACTCAACTGCAAAAAGTAAACATATAAAAATATTGGCGCTCTCCGCTAAACTTGGAGGGCGTCCTTTTTATGTATTCCCGTATATGGGGCATTATATCCCCAAAAACCGCATAGATTAAAATTTGATTTATACTGTTGACACAGCCGGCCTTAGATGTTAGACTGAATGTGCATCGCGGATGCTTCGTTTGATACATTATCGCCAACAAGTGTATGTTTGCTTGTTGGCTTTTTTTATCGTAAGGGGGATATTAATGCAACAGGATACAATTCTTGAGGGCCGCATACTGCCGCCTCTTATCAAATTTTCACTTCCGTTAATGCTGTCTTTGATTTTGCAGGCACTCTACGGAGGTGTGGACCTGGCTGTTGTAGGCAAGTTTTCAGAGACCGCCAGCGTTTCAGCAGTTTCCACCGGAAGCCAGGTAATGCAGACCGCAACGGTAATAGTTACCGGTCTTACAATGGGTGTAACCGTCCTGCTGGGACAGTCCATCGGTGCCGGTGATAAAGAGCGGGCAGGAGGCATTGTGGCCGGCCAGATAAAGCTGTTTATATTCGTAGCAGCATTTCTTACAATAGTTATGATAGCCTTTGCCGAAAAGGCAGCCCTTATAATGAATGTCCCTTCCGCTGCCATAGATGAAGCCGTAAGCTACATAAGGATATGTTCAGCGGGT
>CABPCX010000255.1 GCA_902406135.1 uncultured Eubacteriales bacterium | reverse complement strand
CTGGGCGAAGGCTGGGCTGTCTTTGGAAATTCATCATTCTGCTGAAGTAATTCAAAAAATTTATCTTTGGTTAAGTTTATACCGTCAAGATATTCTCTGCCTCCAAATGTAATAGGTATAGGTATAACTTCAATATTTTTATCTTTGATTTCATTCTGCTCATAGTCGGAACCTGAGTCGGTTATAATTCTGATTGACATTGTTGTTCCTCCGCATATCATTATATTTATAACAAAATTTTACTATTCGGCAGGGTTATAGTCAAGCAAATTGTCTTTTTTGAATCACAATGTTGAGTTTTTTAATGATATTTTAAAAAGAGAAAGAAAATAATTGTCTTTTTTGGTAAACGATTTTGTGGTAAAGTATATGAAAGAAATATGTCACGGAGGTATTGTGTTGGGAAAAGTAAAACTGATAGCAACAGATTTGGACGGAACATTTCTGACTGACGACAAACATATATCACAAAACAACATGAAAGCTTTGAAGGCTGCTGTCGAAAAGGGAGTCCTTTTTGTTCCTGCTACGGGCAGAGGCCTTTTTACTATGCCTGAAAGTGTTATGGAGCTTGACTGCTTCAGATATATAATAACATCCAATGGGGCCGCCATAGAAGATATGAAGGATAAATGCACCATATATAAAAAACAGCTTGATTCTGATTTAACGCGTGACATAATAAAATATGGTCTGGATTTAGGTATTATGGTGGAAATATTCATAGACGGCAGGGCATATACCCTTGAAAAGTTTAATAAAGACCTAGTAGGATATGGAGTTAATCCCAAGTTTGTAAACTGGCTTAGAGATACCAGAACTATGGTTGAAAGTTTTGATAATATACTCAAAAATGATACTACAGTGGAGAATATAAATCTTATATTTACCGATATGAACCAGAGAGTGGAGACTTATAACTATATTTTAGAAAAATATAATGTGGAGATAACAAACTCCATTGGAAATAATCTTGAAATAGGAGCAAAGGGCTGCTCCAAGGGAGAAGCTCTTGAATTTCTTGCCGGCTTATTGGGAATAAATATGTCCGAGGTAATGTGCCTTGGAGATAATGATAATGACAGAGATATGATAAGAAGGTCAGGTATTGGCATTGCAGTAAAAAATGCCGATGAAAAGCTTAAAAGCAGTGCAGGATACATAGTTTCATCCAATAACGAAGACGGCTTTGCAGAGGCCGTAGAAAGATTTGTACTTGACTGACGCCCGGAAAGGAGCATAATTTATGGGAATAATAAAAGCGTTAACAGGAGCCGTAGGCGGCGGACTTGCCGACCAGTGGCTTGAAGTTATAGAAGCGGCTGATATGAGTGATACAACGGTATTTTCCGTTGGAAGGAGCGCAAGGGCTTCTGACAGAAGAAATGCCAATAAAAAGGGAAGCGAAGATTTCATAAGTGACGGCTCAATAATACATGTAGGGCCTAATATGTTTATGATACTTACTGACGGCGGAAAGGTTGTAGACTATACTGCCGAGGAAGGATACTATAAAGTAAGTATGGATACGGCTCCGTCACTTTTTAACGGCACCTTTGGAGATGCCCTGAGAGAGTCTTTCAGCAGGGTAAAATATGCGGGAGTAACTCCAAGAAAACAGAAGGTATACTATATCAATCTTCAGGAGATAAAAGGCATAAAATTCGGAACCCGCACTCCGATAAATTATTTCGACAACTTTTATAATGCGGAGCTGTTTTTGAGAGCCCACGGAACCTACAGTATAAAAATAACGGACCCTCTGCTGTTTTTCAGAGAGGTAATACCTAAAAATGACGATATAGTTGATATAAAAGATATAAATGAACAGTATCTAAATGAATTTCTTGAAGCGCTTCAGGCTGCCGTAAACCGTATGTCAGCCGACGGAGTAAGGATATCCTATGTCCAGAGCAAAGGTATGGAGCTTTCAAAGTATATGTCTCAAATACTTGATGATGACTGGAAAAGGGAAAGAGGAATGGAGATATGCTCCGTCGGAATTGCGGCCATATCCTATGACGACGAAAGCACAAAACTCATAAATATGCGAAATCAGGGTGCAATGCTTGGAGACCCTTCCATAAGAGAAGGATATGTGCAAGGTTCTTTGGCAAGGGGCCTTGAAGCGGCAGGAAGCAACGATGCCGGCTCAATGGCAGGATTTATGGGAATGGGAGTAGGAATGGGCGCCGCTGGAGGCTTTATGAAGGCTGCATCCGAATCCAATAATTCTATGATGGCAAAGAATAATACTCCGGCACCTCAGGGTGACAGCTGGCGCTGTGAATGCGGAAATGTAAACAACGGAAGATTCTGCAGCCAGTGCGGAAAAGAGAAAAAACAGGAAAATGCAGAAAACGTATGGAAATGCCAGTGCGGCAGTGAAAATACGGGAAATTTCTGCCCTCAGTGCGGTAGAAAAAGACCAAGTGAGATAGTATGTAACAAATGTTCTTATAGATGGGACGGAAACGGCATTCAGCCTAAATTCTGCCCTGTATGCGGAAATCCTTTAAGCTGATTTTCCGTAATTTTGGAGGTTTTTAATGGATACTTATATGTATAAATGCCCAAACTGCGGCAGTGGTATGGAGTATGATGCTGATACCCATATTTTCCACTGTGAATACTGTCTGAGCGATTTTACGGCTGATGAGCTGGAAGAAAAGCGAAAAAAGGCAGAAGCAGCGGCGGCAGAATCTGATAGAAAAGAAACTATTACCGGATTTGAAGAGCATTCTTCGGTATACAGCTGCCCAAACTGCGGAGCTGAAATAGTAACGGATGAGACAACGGCAGCATCTTTCTGCTATTACTGTCATAATCCGGTAGTTTTGAGCGGCAGGCTGGAAGGAGAATTTAAACCGGATTATATAATACCCTTTAAATTTGATAAAGAAGAGGCGGAAAGAAAATTTTACAGATGGATAAAAAGCAAAAAACTTCTGCCGGGTTATTTCACAAAGGAGTCTGCTCTGG
>CABPCX010000254.1 GCA_902406135.1 uncultured Eubacteriales bacterium | reverse complement strand
TTCTGTAAATGCAGGTTTTTCCTGCCCTAACAGGGACGGCAAAATAAGCCATGGCGGCTGTATATTCTGCAGCGGCAGCGGCTCGGGAGACTTTGCGCCCTCAGCGGATATACCCATCGCAAAACAGCTTGAAATATCAAAGGAAAAAATATCAAACAAATGGCCTGACGCGAAATATATTGCGTATTTTCAGGCTTTTACAAATACATACGCACCCGTAGACGTGCTGGAAGAAAAATATATGGAGGCCCTCTCCTGTCCATGGATTAGCGGCATAGCCATAGCCACAAGACCCGACTGTATGGGTGATGATGTGGCTGACCTTCTTGAAAGGCTGAGCCAAAAAACATATCTATGGGTAGAATTCGGCCTTCAAACATCAAGGGAAGACACGGCAGAGCTTATAAACCGCGGATACAAAAACGACGTATATCTTTCGGCCATGAAAAAAATGAAGGAAAGAAATATCGAAACCGTAACCCACATAATTCTGGGTCTGCCGGGAGAAACAAGGGAAGATATGGAAAACTCAGTGAAGTTTGCCGCAGACGCCAAAACCGACGGCATAAAGCTTCAGCTGCTCCATGTAATACGCGGCACAAAGCTCCATGAAATGTATCTTAAGGAGCCCTTCCACATAATGACCCGTGACGAATACACGGATACTGTCATTGATATGATAGAGCATCTGCCGCCTGAGGTAGTTATCCACCGTCTTACGGGAGACGGCAACAGAAATGAACTAATTCTGCCCGAATGGAGTATGGATAAACGCGGCGTATTGAACGAAATCCACAAAAAAATGAAATTGTATGAAAGTTATCAGGGAAAATTGTTGAAATAGATCATTGTATAATGAAATATAATAGTTTATAATATAAATCTAAGTTTAATTTAATTATCGGCGGTGGTCTTTATGTATGACAATACAAGAGCTTTAGCTGAAAATAAGCTCATTATATTGTATTTAATCGAAAAAATCGAAATACCTCTATCAAACAGTGAAATTTGTCAGTTTGCTCTTGAAAAGAATCTGATGGATTATTTCAGCGTACAGCAATATCTTTCTGAACTGGTTGACAGCGGACTTCTTGAAATGACCACCGAAAACAACAGCACCCGCTACACCATAACACCCGCCGGTGAAGACACACTTAACTATTTTATAAAGCATATTTCAAACTATGCCAAGTCAGTTATCAACACCTATGCCCAGGAAAATTCCAAGCGCATAAGGGCTGAATATGCCGTTACGGCAAATTATTTTCAGGAAATGAATAACGAATATACCGTTAAGTGCGGCGTATATGACAGTGACGGGACCACATCTCTTATGGAATTGAGCGTAAATGTTGCCACAAAGGACCAGGCCCGCACCATATGCAGAAACTGGAAAAATAATGTGGTGGACCTATACGGCAAAATAATGCTCACCCTTGCAACCGAGCCTGAGGAAGACTCAAAAAATCATCCGAAACCTATTACAATTAAAAAAGAAAATCTTTAAGCTTCGGTCTAACCGAAGCTTTTTTATTGTCTGTGAATTTTATTATGATTTCTGTGGATAATGTTTTTTATTTTTTCCTTTTTCCACAGATTTTATATTTTTATTCCACCGTCTGTGGGTTTGCCTATTCGCCGCCTATTTTAGACGAAAAAAATCCGGCTCCTTAGAGCCGGCATATATTATATTATTCTTCAACTTTAAGTATAGCGCCTTCGCTGGCTGATGTAACGATACTTCTGTATCTCTTAAGGAAGCTTGATACTTCTTTAAGTTTATGAGGTACGAACTCAGCTTCTCTCTTAGCGATTTCTTCGGGTGAAACCTTAAGTTCAAGAGAGTGGTTAGGGATATCGATTGAAATGATATCTCCGTCCTGGATAAGTCTTAAAAGACCGCCTGAAGCTGCCTCAGGTGAAATATGTCCGATGGAAGCGCCCCTTGAAACACCGCTGAAACGTCCGTCTGTAATAAGAGCACATGTGCTGTCAAGACCCATACCTGCAAGAGTAGCTGTGGGTGAAAGCATTTCTCTCATTCCGGGGCCGCCTTTAGGTCCTTCATAACGTACAACTACAACGTCTCCGTCAACAACTTTTCCTGCCATAAGGCCTTCGATACATTCTTCTTCGCTGTCGAAGCACTTAGCGGGTCCTTCATGTACGAGCATATTGGGAAGTACGGCACCTCTCTTAACAACGGCTCCGTCAGGGCAGATATTTCCCCAAAGAACTGCAAGGCCGCCTGTCTGAGAGTATGCTGTTTCCTTTGTACGGATAACGTCATCATTAAGGATAACTGTATCAGCGATATTTTCAGCCATAGTCTTTCCTGTAGCTGTCATAACTGATGTATCGATAAATCCGTAGCTGTCAAGTCTCTTAAGTACTGCGCTGAGACCGCCTGCTTCATAGATATCTACGATGAAATGTGTTCCTGCAGGATTAATCTTTACAAGATGAGGTATAGCATCGCTTATGTTATTTACATCCTTAAGGTCGATTTTGATTCCTGCTTCGTGTGCGATTGCGGGAAGGTGAAGTATTGTATTTGTTGAGCATCCCATAGCCATATCTGCTACAAGTCCGTTATGTATTGATTTTTCTGTTACGATATCTCTGGGCTTGATGTCTCTTTCAACAAGCTCCATAATCTTCATACCTGTATGTTTAGCAAGTCTTACTCTTTCTGCATATACAGCGGGTATTGTTCCGTTTCCGGGAAGAGCCATACCAAGAATCTCTGTAAGGCAGTTCATTGAGTTAGCTGTGAAAAGTCCTGCGCAGCTTCCGCATCCGGGACATGAATATTCTTCGATGTCTCTGCCGTATTTTTCATCTTTCTTGCCTACTTCGATAGCTCCGGGAGCCTCAAATGCGTCTGTAAGAGCAACTGCTTTTCCGTTTACTTTTCCGGGAAGCATGGGGCCGCCGCTGCAGAAAATAGCGGGAACATTAAGTCTTAATGCTGCCATAAGCATA
>CABPCX010000253.1 GCA_902406135.1 uncultured Eubacteriales bacterium | reverse complement strand
AAGTACAGTAATGTATTTAGCTTACTGATACTAATAGGTCGAGGGCTTGACCGAAAGAAAAAGATGTGGTAGAATGAAAAAGCTTCTTGATGAAAGCCGTGTTTAGTTTTGAAGGTGCTAAAAGCACTGGTAAGATTTCCGGTGGTGATGCGCCTGTGGGAAACACCCGTACCCATGCCGAACACGACGGTTAAGACGCAGGCGGCTGATGATACTTGGCTGGAGACGGCCCGGGAAAGTAAGTGGCTGCCGGAATCTATTATAAAAGCGAAGTGGTTTAAAAAACCGCAGGCGGAAACCGCGTTTTCGCCGAGGAGAATACGGAGTTTCGAAGCGAAGCAGAGGAATGAAGTATTCATACAAAAGAAAACAAGTTGAAAATCTGTTTTCAACTTAAGCGCTACGCGCTCAATAATCCTCGATAGCTCAGCGGTAGAGCATCCGGCTGTTAACCGGAGGGTCGTTGGTTCGAATCCTACTCGGGGAGCTTTTTAGGAAAACAATATGGCCCGATGGTCAAGCGGTTAAGACACGGCCCTTTCACGGCTGTAACCCGGGTTCGATTCCCGGTCGGGTCATTTAAATTTTATCTTGATTTTACAAAGATAATGTGATATAATTAAATAGTTGATATGGCGCAGTAGCCAAGTGGTAAGGCACCGGTCTGCAACACCGCTATTCACCGGTTCAAATCCGGTCTGCGCCTCTCATAACTCCGATTAAATCGGAGTTTTTTTATTTTCAATATAAAGTCAGTTAAAATACAAACTATAATTAAAAGACGGACAGCATACACTGTCCGTCTTTCTTATTTGTTATTGTACTTCGTATATTCCTTTTGTAGTAAGTCTTATTGAAGGTATTACCGTAAGGGCGACGAATCCTAATGTCATAAATGGATCAATATCGGGATTTGCTCCAAGCTCAGCGGCTTTTTCATGCAGGTCGTCCATTATGGCCGCAACTTCTTCTATGGGACTGTCGCACATAAGTCCTGCCAGAGGAAGGGCAAGCTCGCCGATAACCTTTCCGTCCACAGCAATAGCCATACCGCCGTTATTTGCTCTTACACAGTTTGCAGCAGCAGCCATATCCTCGGCGTTTTTGCCGGCTACAATAAGGTTGTGGTTGTCATGGGAAATGCTTGTGGCAATGGCTCCTCTTTTCAGACCGTAACCGGCAAGGTAGCATTTGCCTATGTGGCCTGTACCTTTGTGTCTTTCCGCAACTGCCAGCATAACACAGTCGGAAACATCGGAAGTAATTATTTTTTCCGTTGTTATCTGCTTGTTGTGGAGACCTATTACGGTATATTCATCCTGTTTTTCTATCTCAAAATCGGAAGGAACAAGTTCCTTTATGTTGAATGTATGTTTTACTCTGAGCATAAGCTTCTTGTCTACTTTGGGGTGCTCAAAGCTTATGAGGCCGTTTTCTTTGCTGTAAATTTCTTTTCCTTCCTTATATACCGAAAGTATATTTAAGGCTCTAATATCATCTACAACCGAGAAATTAGCCTTATATCCTATGCCTATGGCACCTACATCGGGCAGTTTAAAATGTTTAGCTGCATTTATGGTAGCCGTCTTTATGGCAAGTATGGGATTTGCTCCAAGGGATACGGCTTTTTTAACTATGTAGTCCATGTGGCCCTGCTTAAGTATATCACCGGGATGTTTGTCATCACTGCAGGTCATGCAGCGGAAGTGGTATTTTTCGTCAAAGAGCTTTACAAGAGCCTCAACATTTTTTGCGGCAGTACCTTCTCTTATGGCTATCCACATACCCTTTCTTAATTTTTCAAGGGCTTCATCAAGGGTGGTACATTCATGGTCTGAGGTTACTCCGGCAGTAATATAAGCATTAAGATTTTTGCCTATAACTCCGGGAGCATGTCCGTCTATTTTTTTGCCGTAGGCAAGGGTTGATGTTATTTTTTCCAAAAGCTCAAAATCCTTGTTTATAACGCCGGGGGCATTCATAACCTCGCCAAGACCAAGCACTCTGTCTTCTCTTAAATAGGGTACTAATTCGTGGTGGGTAAGATTAGCGCCGTTTTCCTCGTCCGGAGTAGCCGGTACGCAGGAAGGAAGCATTATAAATACATCAAGGGGCAGTCCGGATGTGCTCTGAAGCATGTAGTCGATGCCGTCGGTGCCTATTACGTTGGCTATTTCATGGGGGTCAGCAACTACTGCTGTGGTTCCATGGGGGATAACGGCCTTTGCAAATTCATAGGGTGATACTATGGAAGATTCAAGATGTATGTGTGAATCTATAAATGAGGGTATAACGGTTTTTCCCTTAAGGTCGATTTCGCATATTCCCTCATAGTCGCCAATGCCGACAAAATATCCGTCTTTTATGGCGATATCACCGTCAAGGAGTTCATTTGTGAATACATTTACATATTTCGCGTTTCTGAGAACTATATCGGCTTTCTGGTAGCCTAAAGCTGAATCTATTCTATCATTCATAACTATACCTCCTTTGATTTTATTTGTTATCAGTATACTATAGTAAAAATTAAAATGCTATCAAAAAATGAATATTGGGATAAAAAGGCTTGTCATTAGTTTTGACAAAGTATATGCCATGAGGATATAATTAATTTATAAATTAAACGGAGGAGTTATATGGCAAAAGTAACATATTTGTATCATAGCGGATTTATGGTAGAGACAGCAAAGTACTGTCTTGTTTTTGATTATTATACGGCAGGAGGAAAAATAAATAATATCGACCTCAATGCCTTTAAAGATAAAAATGTTTATGTATTCGTATCACATTTTCATCAGGACCATTATGATAAGGAAATTTTCAAATGGCAGGATAAGAATGTAAGATATGTTCTTTCAAAGGACTGCAAATACGATAAGGACATACAGAACGTAACGACAGTCAGTGCAAATAAGGGGTATATAATAGACGGTATGCCCGTGGAGACATTAAAATCCACAGATGAGGGCGTAGCGTTTATTGTTC
>CABPCX010000252.1 GCA_902406135.1 uncultured Eubacteriales bacterium | reverse complement strand
CATGATTTAAGGGGATCATGTTCAAAAAAATTATAAATTTGCTGAAATGGGAGGCGATGTTATGGAACGTAAGGAAATTATGGCTTTACTCCTTGCGGGGGGTCAGGGAAGCAGGCTTGGAATACTTACAAAAAATACCGCAAAGCCTGCTGTAAGATTTGGCGGTAAATACAGGATAATTGACTTTCCTTTAAGCAACTGTATCAACTCGGGCATTGATACGGTCGGCGTTCTTACACAGTATCAGCCGCTTATGCTTAACCAGCATATCGGTATAGGTATCCCCTGGGACCTGGACAGAAAAAACGGCGGTGTAACGATACTTGCTCCACACGTTAAAGGCGGGGAGGAAATGGGCGACTGGTTTATGGGTACTGCAAACGCCATATACCATAACCTTGAGTATATCGACAGATATGACCCGGAATATGTGCTCATACTTTCCGGCGACCATATTTATAAGATGGATTATTCAAAGATGCTTGAATTCCATAAGGCTAATAACTGTGCGGCTACCATAGCCGTTTTGGAGGTGCCTATTGAAGAAGCCAGCAGATTTGGAATAATGAACACTCTTGATGACGACAAGATTTACGAGTTCGAGGAAAAACCCGCAAATCCCAAGAGCAATCTGGCGTCCATGGGTATATACATATTCACATGGAAGAAACTGCGCCAGTCTCTCATAGACGATAATAAAGTTCATGCAAACAGTGACTTTGGTATGCATATTATTCCCAAGATGCTTGCCGAAGGAGAGACGCTTTATGCCTACAGATTCAGCGATTACTGGAAGGACGTAGGAACAATAGAATCCTACTGGCAGGCAAATATGGAACTTATAAAGACGGTTCCCGAATTTAATTTCTATGATAATTTCTGGAAAATATATACCAATATGGAGAACCAGCCGCCTCAGTATGTGGCACCGGGAGCCAAGCTTAAACAGTCTATTGTATCCGAAGGATGCGAGATATACGGAGAGGTATATTCCTCTGTAATAGGCCCTGACGTTACCGTTGAGGAAGGCGCCGTAATAAGGGATTCCATAATAATGGAAAACGTGGTTATAAAGAAGGGTGCAGTCCTTGACAGATGCATAATCGACAGAAATACGGTTATAGGCGAGGGCGCAGTCCTTGGTATGGGCGAAAATATCCCCAATGAAAAGAAACCGAACATATACAACACGGGAATTACCGTTGCAGGAGAAAATACGGTAGTACCGCCCGGAGTTAAGATAGGCAAAAACTGTGTTATTTTCGGAAAGACTGAGCCTGAGGACTATCCGGACGGAGAAGCCGCAAGCGGAAAAACTGTTATACGGGAGGGTGTGTTGATATGAAAGCTATCGGTATAATACTTGCCGGAGGAAACAGCGAGATGAGAATGGGAGAGCTTACTGCCCACCGTGCGGCAGCGGCTATGCCTGTAGGGGGCAGCTACAGAGCCATTGACTTCCCGCTTACCAGTATGACGGCTTCAGGAATAGGAAAAATAGCGGTTATTACCCAGTATAACTCAAGGTCACTCCATGACCACCTCGTATCATCGAAGTGGTGGGACCTGGGAAGAAAAAAAGGCGGACTTTTTGTGCTTTCGCCCTATACAAGCAATGACAACTCATCATGGTTCAGAGGTACGGCGGATTCGCTCTATCAGAATATATCATTCCTTAAGAGAAGTAATGAGCCCTATGTGGCCATATCTTCAGGCGATGCCGTTTATAAGATGAACTACAAAGATATTATTGCTTTCCATAAAGAGAAGGAAGCGGACATAACAATTGTGTATAAGAAGATGTGCCCGGAAAGTCTTACAAAATTCGGAATTATGCAGATGGACGAGGACGGCAGAGTGCTGGACTTCGAGGAAAAACCTCTCGAACCTCTGTCAGACTGCGCTTCTTTGGGAGTATATATCATCGGCAGAGAACTTCTCATTGACCTGTTAGAGCAGGTAGTTGCTGAAGGAAGATATGATTTTGTAAGGGATATAATAATAAGACTCAGAAAGAGACTTAAAATATACGGCTGTGAATTTGACGGATACTGGAGCAGTGTGGGTGCAAGCACTTTAGACTACTACAGAACAAATATGGACTTCCTTAATAAGGACATAAGGGATGTATTCACAAAGAAAGAACCCTATATCGATACAAAGCCTAAGGACGAGCCTCCCGTTAAATACAATATGAATGCGGAAGTTGCCGACTGCGTTATCGGAAGCGGAACAATAGTAAACGGCAGAATAGAACATTCTGTTATATTCAGAAGAGTATTTATAGGTGACAGGGCAGTTGTTAAGAATTCAATTCTTATGGAAGGCTGTTATATCGGTGATGACTGTGTTATCGAAAATGCCATACTTGATAAAAATGTGGTCGTTACGGCCGGAAAGCATATATCAGGTGAAGAAGGAAAGCCTTCAATTGTAAAAAAAGATTCAGTCATTTGAGTTTTAAGAAAAACTTTATAATTCTAAAAGGTTTTTGTGGTAATATATAGATGTGGGACTGCATATTTGGAAAGTTAAAATATGCAGTTTCACAGTATTTGAATAATATATGATTAAATAAGGGGTTTAATCATCAGGAAAACACCATGTGTTATCAGAAGGGAAGCGCATAGTATGGAAATCACAGATATCAGAGTAAGAAAAGTAAACAAAGAAGGTAAGATGAAGGCTGTAGTATCAGTTACCTTTGATAACGAAATTGTTATCCACGACATCAAGGTCATTGAAAGAGAAGAAGGCCTTTTTATCGCTATGCCCAGCAGAAGAACTGCTGACGGCGAATTCAGAGATGTTGCTCATCCTATAAATGCCGAGACAAGAAACAGAATTCAGAAACTTGTCCTCGAAAAATATGAAGCAGCTCTCCTTGAAGAGGAAGAATTTGAAAAAGAACATTCAGCTGAATGATTGCATTACAGTTTTAAGGCGGCTTATAGAGGGACTCTCCAATATGGAGAGTCCTTATTTTATTGCAATAAAAAAAACAGCACGTTTCATCGGCATAAAAATGCCTTGAAACTTGCTGTTTTCATCGT
>CABPCX010000251.1 GCA_902406135.1 uncultured Eubacteriales bacterium | reverse complement strand
ATTTATATATTAATTTTATTCAAAAAAAATATAGCGGCCATTATTTGGCCGCTATTTGAAAACTTTTAAAAATTTTTATTTTAGTATAAAATCTGACATCTTGGTTTCCTGCCAGTCTGTATTTGTGGTGGGGTCAACATCGGTATACAGCTTTATATTACCCTTATCATCAACCACTGCCTTAAAATACATATTCATTTCCTTAGGCTCAAGATATTCTTTGTAATATGTTTCATAATTAGGATTTCCGCTTTCCTTTGCTTCCTTTATGTAGTCAACGGTATCGGGGTCCTTATCAAAATTCTTATGTATTATTTTATATGAGAAGATGGCTTCTGTACCGTTTTCATTTTCCTCGTAATTGGAAATAATGCAGTCTTTTATTTCATAGTACTTTGAAAAAGTCTCCATAGTCTGCTCTTCCATATATTTTTCTATTTCATCGTAAAGTTTGCTTTCTTCAGGAGCCGCTTTGAGGTTAAACTCAGCTGCCGCATATTCCTTTCTCTTTTCTATTCCGACACCGTTTACTGAGAATTCATAAATTATTCTATATTTTCCGTCCTCAAGTCCATCATAGAAATTAGAAAGAATTATCTTTCTCTCACTGCTGCTGTCTGCCTTAAGCTGGTACTCTATTTCAGTTATATAACTGTGGTCCCTTTCAACAACGCTCCATTCTCCGTTAACATTTTTCTCAAGCTGGAACTTTTGAGGATTATATACATAAAGTGCACCGGGGTCACTGCTGTATCTTGTAAAGCTGAGCTTAAGTTCGTCTGTAGGAATTACAGTCTCGGTATTAAGTACGGATACCTTAAGATTTGATGACTGTTTGTCTGCTGTGAAATTTATTTTTTCAGCGGGCTTTTCAGCTTTACCGCTTGCTGTATCCGCTTTATATATCATAGTCATAAATTCGGTTTTGGAAACTTTATTGTCAGGTCTTATGGTATTGTCTTCATATCCCGAAAAAACTCCGACACTTACGAGAGTTTTTATGTCATCAAGTGCATAGTCAGATATTTTATCCGCATCTTTAAATGTTATATCCTTTGAACTTTCTTCAAAATCGTATGCTCTTATTATAAAAGATGCTGCCTGCTCCCTTGTGAGTACGCTTTCTGCATCTGCCTTAAGTTTGCCGTCGGATGTTTTGCTTCCTGCAAATATACCTGCATCATAGAGCATTATTATATCGTCAGCATAGCTTTCCTTATCCGATAAATCCGTAAAGGGATTACTTGAACCTTTGTCAGTAAGTCCTGCCGCTTTACTGAGCATTTCTGCCATTTCACCCCTTGTCAGCATTCCGTTTATATCATAATCTTCAGATATATAACCTGCCGATTTGCAATGATTTACAGCATCATCGTACCACTGTGCACCATAGGCTACCGCTGATGTAAACGTTAACGCTGCTGTAAAGGCAAAAACCTTAAAAAATGTCTTTTTCATAATAATCCCTCCTTTATTTCTTCAAGCATAAACTAATTTTACGTAAAAATCTACATTTCCATAAAAATGTAATATAATCTTAAAAACACAGGCTTTTTTGTAAACATACTGTAATATAGCAAACAAAAAAACCGGTTTTTCGCCGGTTTTGATTATTTAGCTGTCTGAGCGACTTTCTGTGTGTTTCTTTCAAAAATAACTCTGTGTATAAGTCTTACAAGGGGTCCTGCATAGAATATCTGCCAGAAGAAGGCAATAGGGAAATTCATAACAATTGTCTGAAACCATACTCCCACAAAGCCGCTTTCTGCCGTATCTTTGAAAAGTATTGTTGCTATAAAGCTCATTGCAGGGCACATAATGCATACTATCATTGATGATATGGCAAGAATAATGAATAAGGGTTTGTCTACTCCGGGTGTCACGATTCTCATAGCAAGGATATGTGCAAGTTTATCTACTATGAAAAGTTCAATTACAAATGCTACAGGCCACATAATCTTTAACTCACCAAAGGCCATTGCAAAAACCTGATTGCTCATACCGCCGATATTAAGCGCGATATTGTAGCATATCATTGCATAGACCATAACAAAGGCCATAATAGCTGTGAAAATAACGTTTTGAAATCTTGTTTTTGGCATAATTGAAGCTCCTTTAATATGAATTCAGCAAAATCAAAATGTGTTGTTCGTCATCATAAAAATGTTCGTTTCCAATTAAAACCAAAGATTTCGCAATTTTTAATTTACATCGTTATTTTACCAAAATTAATTGCTTTGTGTAATAGTGACAAATTCCGTTTTTTTACATATCATTCAAAGCAAAAATAATCAATTTTAAATTTAAATCTGCCCTTTCCAAAATATCAATAGTAAATTTGACTAAACAGTAAAATAAAAAAGACTTTTGACCAAATAAAATATTTTTATCCGGCCAAAAGCCCTGTTAATTATGTATGTATCACAATAATACAGTGGATATCATATATATGGCAATTATAACTGAAAATATTCCTACAGCCCTTTTAAGGGGAGCTGAAGGCACCTTTGATGAAAACATTCTTCCCAAAAGCGCACATCCTCCATAGGAAATAAATATGGCTATCATATAAACCGTAAGGCTTTTTAAATCAACGCCCCTTACATATCCTGCAAAGGCAGGCACTGAAACAAAAAGCGATGCTAAAAGTCCCACTGCCATGGCTGAGTGCACCTCTATGCCAAGGACAGTAAGCAGAGGCATAACAAGTATGGGTCCTGCCGAGCCTCCTATGGCACATACCGTTGATGTAACAAGTCCAAAGAAAAACATAAATATTCTTGAGTCAAGAAGAGGACTTCTTTTTTCTTCCTTAGCCTTTTTATTCTTTCTGCCCATAACTATAATGGATATACCCGCCAAAAGAACCACTACATAAAGTATCAGTTTAACATTTTGGGGAGAGATGAAAGAATTAAGCTTTACTCCGAAAATAGCACCTATGGCGCTGGCTCCGCACAGCCACCAAATGGTCTTTTTTTCTCTCTGTATACCTTCCTTGCAGCCTACCATGGCCATAAGTCCAGAAAGGATAAATGCCCAGTAGCTAAGTGCAAGA
>CABPCX010000250.1 GCA_902406135.1 uncultured Eubacteriales bacterium | reverse complement strand
ATTAAATTATTTGCAATTCTCACAGTTATGTTAACAATGCTTATCTCTGTTAACGCGTTCGCTGCTGTATATGACGGAAAACCTGGTGTCATTGAGATAACAGGCGGTATAGATATGGACAAGGAGTACGAATCTACATTTGACGATACACGTACCATTACGGGAAGGGCTGACAAAGGCTCCGTAATAACAATAAATGTATGTGTTGAAAATGAGGATAATATACTCACTGTTGTTGAGTCCCATGAAATAGAGGTCGGCCTCAGCGGTTATTTTTCCACAAGCGTTAATCTCTACGAAGGGGAAAATTTGATTGTCATAAGCAATGAAGACAACAGCGCAAGCGTTGTGGCGCTTATTAAGAGAAAAAGCGAGGAAATAAAGGCAAGACTTGAGAGAGGTGTATACTCATCAGGAGCTGCACTGCCTTATATTCCGTTTTCTGTGGACTGAATAATATAAAATAAGCGGTGATAGTATGAAGTACAATAAATTGACGGATTTCGCCATATTTATACTTGTTGCCGCAGCTGTGTTTCAGACTGGAAAGTTATGGCTTGGGAATACTGATAGCCATAACTTTTTTTATTCCCTCTATACTTCATCTGTGGGCGAAGTAGGGGATACGGATAAGGATTACGATATAATAGAGCCTGAAAAAACAGTTGTTGGATATGGCAACAGAAAATTTAATATGCTTTATTCGGACGACGATATGTCATCGGTAACGGCGCTCAGTGAAAAGGTCATAGGCGATGTGTTCAGAAACGGCGAGTTTGTATCGTCTTCAAGCATCAGCTGGAGCGATTATATCGAGGGCAAAGTAGTTATTATGAAGTATTCTTTCTATATGTCATCTAGAGAATATTTAAAGGGATACGGCCTTAATAACGAAGATTTCCTGAACAACGTAAAAAGTATAAATTATATCGTCGTTGTGCCCGGAAGCGGAAGTTCCGAAACAACATACTGCTATTTTATAGACAGCGCGACATCGGAGGCATACCAGTTTAATTTAATGGGCTCTGAGTCCTCATCCGAGCTTTATAATGCCATACAGAATATGCAGTATTCCAGCGGAAATACCATTGACTATATATCAACGGTACAGAGCGGACTTAACATATTTGACAGTACCTATGTGCCCCAGTGGGCAAACGGAGAATATACATATAATGCGCTTAAGGTGTCCAATCCTTTCGGTAAAGAGGACGGCAGTGTGGACAGCGATAAGCTGGGAGAGTGTGTAAACAGATTTTTTGACAACTATGTATCCGGAGCCGATGCGACCCTTGTAAATGACGTTTATACCTTTACCAATGATAATACGGTTGTGAAATATTATGAGAACGGCGTTTTGGAATACTATGACTATGGTACGGGAACATCTTCTTCGGAGCAGACCCTTTCAAGTGCCTACACCATAAGCCAAAACTTCCTTGAAAAGGATATGTATATAACCAATGACGTTTATCTTGCTGGTGCCGAGACCAGAAACGACGGCCTCGCGCTTTACTATGACTATGCCGTTGATGATGTTCCCGTGGAATTTTCTGAGGAACTGGCTGCCGAGACCGGAATGAACCATGCCATAGAGATAGTCGTAAGCAATGACGGTGTTAAGAGATATAAGAGATATGTTGCTGAGTTTACTAAAAACGAGTCTGTGACATCTAAAATAAATGTGGATATGATAACGGCATGGGACAATGCTATTATGAACTATAAAGGAAGCGATATAGTTACATCGGTGGAAGATATGGCCATAGGATACTATATGGACGGCGAAAGCGACATATTTATCAAGTGGTTCACATCCGTAAACGGAACTGTTATAGTAGGAGAAACTTATGAATGAGGTGTAAGCATTGGACTGGAGAAAAGCTAAAGAAATAATAGTTTTTGTGCTTATTGTCATAAATGCGGCTCTGTTTTTGCTGAACAGATATTATAACAATGATTACAGAATAACTCAGAGCGAGGAAGAGGCTGTATACAGGCTTTTGTCCCAAAACGGCATAGGCATATATACTAACCTTATAAGTGAATATCAGCCCATGAAACAGCTGGACGTAACGGTTTCTTCTCCTGATATAGAAGAGTTGAAGAGAATGTTTTTTGATGAAGACGAAAACGTGGAAGTTGAGGTGGAATTTGAGCAGTCCATACTCAAAAGCTATTCGGCTGAGCTGATTGCGGAGGACAGCAAACTTAAATACAGCTGCCCCACCGGAAAAGGCAATGTGGAAGGCTTTGGAAAGGACGCTGCCAAAAAACTTGCCTCCGACTTCATAAAAAATATGGGCCCTGATTATTCGGAATATGTACTCGACAGAATAACCTATAAAAACGGCGGATATCAGCTGGAGTACTATGAATACTATAAAGGCATTAAGGTATTCTGCAATTACTGCATATTCTTTATCGATGATAACGGCATCAAAACTATCGAATCTGAAAACTATGAGATAAACGGATTTATAGGCGAGACAAAGGAAATATATTCTTCTTCAGAGGCTGTTCTTACATATATATACAGCAACAAAGACGAAGATAAAAGCGGAAATTTCATAGAGGATTTGGAAATAGGATATGACTTTAAGGATTCGGAAGAAGTCGTTGACGGCTCAAAAATAAGATTAGTACCATGCTACTACATATATCTTATCAATGTGGACGAACCCTTTGTGGTATATGCCTATGACAACACTATAAAAGTTCCGGAAAGTGAAATGCTGTCAGCGGAAAACGCTGTAGTATCAAGTACTAATTAAGATAATATGCAGGCCTTCAGACAGGCGGTTTATTCATAAACACTGTTTGAAGGCTTTTGTATTATACGCGGGCATTTTAGTACAGTGGCTGTAAAAGGTGGACAGTAACGCCAATATAATAGTAATATCGCTTATTGCCATAATAAAAAAGCGGTGATATAATAAAAAAGATTAAGCTTGTATATAAATTATTGTTTTAGATATATAATTGACTTTATGAAAGCAGCTTAAATGCTGTTTAGAGAGGATATTGATTTATGGGGAAATTATTTGGTACTGACGGTGTAAGAGGCGTAGCCAATACAGAATTAACAGGCCGCCTTGCCTA